>JAOTUP010000045.1 GCA_029863825.1 Acidobacteriota bacterium
CCACTGCGACGCCAATTCACGTCGCCTGCAGTCCGAGAGGTTGGGGGCCGCAACAGCGACGGGAGCGGACACCCTGGTGACGGCGTGCCCGAAGTGCCTCATTCACTTTCGCTGCGCCCAGAACGAAGACCGGCGGCGGAACCGGGACGTGGCCCCGATCGAGGTGCAAGATCTGACCGTGCTCGCTGACGCCATGCTGGATCGCACCGAGTCCCCTGATTCCGACACCATCAACTCGAGAAGTCCGGAGCGACAGACAGGAGAATCGCGATGAGCGACGAAACCCTTCGCATCGGTGTGTTTGTCTGCGACTGTGGCCACAACATCGCCGGCATCGTCGATACAGAGGAAGTGGCGCGGTGTGCGGCGGAGCTCCCCGATGTCGTGACAGTCGTCAAGAACCGCTACACCTGCGCAGATCCCGGCCAGAACGAGATAAAGAAGGCCATCGCCGAGCACCGGCTGAATCGCGTGGTGATCGCTTCCTGCACGCCCAAGATCCACGAACCCACATTTCGCAACTGTGTCGCGGAGGCCGGCCTCAATCCCTACCTCATGGAGATGGCGAACATCCGTGAGCACTGTAGCTGGGTGCACATGAAGGACCGGGAGGGGGCGACAGCCAAGGCGAAGGACCTGGTCAGCAGCGCCGTCGGCCGAGCCCGCCGCCTCGAGCCCCAGGACGAGAAAGTCTTTCCGGTCACCAACGCGGCGCTGGTGATCGGTGGTGGAGTCGCCGGCATCGAAGCGGCATTGGAGTTGGCAGACGGAGGCCACCAGGTCTATCTGGTTGAAAAGGGGCCGTCCATCGGCGGGATCATGTCGGCACTCGACAAGACCTTCCCGACGATGGACTGCTCAATATGAATACTCGGCCCTAAAATGATGGATGCCGGTCGGCATCCCCGCATACAGCTACTGGTCAACTCCGAGGTCGAGGACATCACCGGATTCGTCGGCAACTATCGGGCCGCGGTGCGTCAGCACGCCCAGTACGTGGACGCCAGCGAGTGCACGTCCTGCGGGGACTGCGGCGACGTGTGCCCGGTCGTCGTGCCCGACGAATACCAGCAGGGATTCTCCTCCCGCAGGGCCATCTATCTGCCGTTTCCACAAGCGGTCCCGGCGTCTTACTATCTCGACGCCGACAACTGTCTCGGCTTCAATCCCATCGCCTGCGGCAAGTGCTTCGAGGCGTGCGAGAAGAAATGCATCGACTTCGACGTCAGGGATGAAGTCCTCGACCTCGAAGTGGGCGCGGTCATCGTCGCCACCGGGATGGAGCCCTATGATCCCCGACCCTACGACGAGTACGGCTATACACGCTTCGAGAACGTCATCACGTCGATGGAGTTCGAACGGCTGATCTGCGCCGGTGGTCCCACCGCGGGCGAGCTGAAACGGCCGACGGACGGCGCGATCCCCCAGCGCATCGGTTTTATCCAGTGCGTCGGGTCCCGTTCTCCCAACCGCGGCGTACCGTACTGCTCCAACATCTGCTGCATGAACACCGTCAAGCAGACGCTGCAGATCGCCGAGCATTATCCCGAGAGCCAGCAGAAGGTCTTCTACATCGACATCCGCGCCTTCGGAAAAGGCTTCGAGGACATGTACAGGCGAAGCCGCGAGGAGGGTGTCGACTACGTCCGCGGCCTCCCGGGCAGCGTCGAGGAAGATCCGCAGACTCGCGATCTCGTCATCCACGTCGAGAACACTCTCACCGGCAAACGAGAGGAGCATCGGCTCGACATGCTAGTGCTGGCCACCGGTCTGGTCCCGCGCAAGCTCAACGGGAGCGGCACGCGATCCGTCGATGAGATCCTGAGCCTCTCTCACACCTCCGACGGCTTCCTGATGGAAGCCCATCCGAAGCTCAAGCCGGTGGACGCCCCAACGCGAGGCGTCTACTTCGCCGGTTGTGCCGAAGCGCCCAAGGATGTCAAGGACAGCGTCACCCAGGCAGGTGCAGCCGCCTCCCGCGCCGGCAATCTGCTGGGAGCCGGACAGGTCCGGATCGAGGCAATCACCGCCAGGCTGGTCGAAGATCTCTGTGCGCAGTGCAAGATCTGCGCGAACGTCTGCCCGTTCAACGCGGTCGTCGAGGCCAACAAGAAGCAGAGCATCTATCCCGACTTCATCGAGGCGGCTTGCGCCGGGTGCGGTACCTGTGCCGCAGAGTGCCCGTTCGACGCCATTGTCATGCGGCACTTCGAAGACGCCCAGATCACGGCTCAGATCGATGCCATTCTCGCCGACGACGCGATGAGCAAGATCGTCGCGTTCGCCTGCAACTGGTGCTCGTACGCCGGCGGCGACACCGCCGGAACATCACGTCTGCAGTATCCACCGGCAATCCGTCTCATTCGCACCATGTGCAGCGGGCGCGTAGACCAGAAATTCATCTGGCATGCCTTCGAACAGGGAGCGCCGATGGTCCTCGTCTCCGGATGCCACTTCTCCGACTGCCACTACATCGATGCGGTCACCTGGACACAGCGGCGAGTCGAAAAGGTCTGGACGCAAATGGAGAAGCTCGGCATCAGGCCGGAGCGATTGCAGCTCGAGTGGATCAGTGCCGCAGAGGGTCAGAAGTTCGCGCGCGTCATGCGAGAGCTGGACATCATGCTTCGCAGTATCAGTGAACAAGAGGTGGCCGAGACAGTCGAGATCCTGAAGAAAAAACGACCTGGCGCACCGAAGATTGTGGCGCCGACGGCACAGCCGCTCGCTTCGGCCCCGGCCTGAGAAGGAAACGAGAGAGCTCATCGTGAGTGAAGTGAAGACGCATTATTGCCTACGCTGCCAGCACAGGTTCGAGGCGGCGCATGATCCGAAGAAGGTCGCCGAGAAGAGCTGTCCCGCCTGCGGCAGCAACAGTGTGCGACTTGAGACCCCGGCGGCACTGGCGGGCCGGGACAACGTCAGACAGGCAACGCTGGATGGAGGCACGAGATGATCGAGACGAGAGCAAGAAGACGAAGTGAAGTGTGGATGAAACAGGTCTTGGACGAACATCGTCAACTTCGTCTGATGATCGCCGAACTGAGGGAGTTCCTCAGGGAGCCGCGGCCCGCTCCAGGTGCGAAGGGCGCGCACACGTGGAGCTCAGGTCTCGCTCAGTGGCTGGTCAAGCTGCACGACGGTCTCTTTCGCCACTTTCGATACGAGGAAGAGAGCGGCATGGCCGAAGACATCACGTTGCGGCATCCTCGCCGCTCCTCGGAGATCGAGAGGCTGATTGGCGAGCACCCGCAGATGCTTGCCGAGATCAAGATGCTGATGACCGAGGCTCTCGACTATTCCGAAGGCCACCTGCTCGACGATCCGGCACTCAGAACGCGCCTCGAGGCGGTCCTCGACACGCTGGACGCGCACGAGCGAGCCGAAACCGCCCTCGTGCAACGAGCTGAGCTGCAGGAGGTCGGCGTCGGAGACTAAGTCGAATGGTGTGAGAGCGTGAGGAGGAGAGAGCACAATGAGAGTGCAGCGCCCTCCGGTGAAGCGGCCGGACGCCTCCATCGGCCGTGGAGCTTCGGACGTCCCGCTCTGTAGCCTTCTTCTCTCTGCCGGCCAAGAAGACGCCGTGGCATGGACTGCAACCGGGAAACTCCGGTGATTCCAGTACACTCCCTCGGATGACACCGGTCCTGTCCGTCGCGGAAGCGCACAAGCGCTTCGGCGACACCCTCGCCCTCGACGGCGCCGAACTGCAACTGGGCGCCGGCGAGTGGCTGGCTCTGCTGGGCCCGAACGGAGCCGGAAAGACGACGCTCGTGCGAGCCGTGGCCGGTCGAGTGCGTCTCGATTCCGGACGAATGACCCTTCTCGGTCGCTCTCTGAATGACGATTCTGCGCACGGCAACGAGCGCGACCAGCTCGGAGTCGTTCCTCAGGACATTGCCCTGTATCCCCAACTCACCGCCGCTGAGAACCTACGCGCTTGGGGTCGGCTACACGGCGTTCCGTCCGCAGCGATCGGCGAGCGAGTTCGCTGGGCCCTCGACTGGACAGGCCTGGAGAGCCGAGCCAAGGAGCCAGTGAAACGCTTTTCCGGCGGCATGAAGCGGCGGCTCAATATCGCGTGCGGCGTGCTTCATCGCCCCGAGATCGTGCTCCTCGACGAGCCGACGGTGGGTGTCGACCCACAGAGCCGCGAGCGAATCTGGGAGATGCTCGAGGACATCCGTGGTGATGGCGCCTCATTGCTCCTGACCACGCACCAGCTCGACGAAGCACAGCAGGTCTGCGACCGTATCGTCATCATCGATCATGGACGAGTTATCGCCGCCGGGACCTTCGAAGAGCTCCTGCGCCAGACCATCGGTGCCGAGCGCCGCATCACCGTCTCCCTCGACGCTCAGCCGCCCCGAGAGTTTGCAGGCGAGCGCTGGCAGATCGCCGACGACGAAACGCTCGAATGCAGAGTCGCGGACATCGCCGTCGAGCTCCCGTCGCTACTCTCGGAGCTCAGTGCCGCCGGCGCGAGAGTCGCCGATCTGCACGTCGATGCGCCGACCCTGCAGGCCGTCTTCATTCATCTCACGGGTCGGGAGCTTCGCGAATGATCAGAACGCTCCTCGCAATCAACTGGCTCAACCTGAAGCGGGATCGGGTCGCGCTCGGTCTGACCTTCGTTCTGCCACTGGTTTTCTTCTCGATCTTCGCGGTCATATTCGGCGGCATGGGCAGCGGCAGCATTGCTGCAGGGTCGATGAAGGTCATCGGCGTCGATCTCGATCACACTGACGTGAGCCGCAAGTTCATCGACGCTCTCGACGGGCAGGACGCGATCGACATCGTGACCGCCCCCGAACCCACCGAAAACGAGCCGGAGCCAGAGCCCTTCAGCCGCGACTCCGCCCTGCTCGCCGTTCGCACCGGCGATCGCAGCGTGGCGGTCGTCGTGCCCGAGGGTTTCGCCGCCAGCTTCGGCAACTTCGGCGGCGACACGGCGAAGGTCGAGCTCATCCACGACCCGGCCAATCCACTGGTCCAGCACATCGTCTCGGGACTCATCCAGGCTTCGGCGATGACCGCCGCACCCGACATCCTGCTGGATGGCGGCCTCGAGCACCTGGAGACTTTCGGCGGCGCGCTGACGCCCCAGCAAGAACAGGTCGTCGATACTTTCAAGGAGATGTTGAAGACCGGTGAGAGCTCCTCGGCGGCCGGCGAGCCCGGAGCCGCAGCTACTGCGGAGAGCGGCTCGGCGTTCGCCGGTCTGGTCGAGATCGAGGCTGTCAGCGCTATGGAAGCCGAGGAAGACTCGGCCGGCGGCGGCCCGTCCATCGTCTCTTACTACGCTGCCGGCATCGGTGTGATGTTTCTCCTCTTCTCGATGGCCGCGGCAGGCGCCGCGCTTCTCGAAGAAGAGGAAAGCGGCACTCTCGAGCGGCTCCTGTCATCACGTGTCGGGATGCAGACTCTGCTCGCCGGCAACTGGCTCTTCTACAGTGCCGTCGGCTTCGCGCAGCTTGCCGTCATGTTCACCTGGGGCGCGCTCGTCTTTGACCTCGATCTGTTCACGCCTAAGCATCTGGCCGGCTTCGCGGCGATGAGCCTCGTCACTGCGGTCGCGGCTGCCGCCTTCGGCATCATGCTGGCGGCAATATGCAAGAGCCGCGCACAGCTCAACGGCATCTCGACAGTGGTCATCCTGGTGATGTCGGCTCTGGGCGGCAGCATGGTGCCGCGATTCGCGATGCCGGAGTTCATGAACACGACAGCGCTCTTCACCTTCAACGGCTGGGCGCTGGATGGCTACCTCAAGGTCTTCTGGTACGGCGATCCAGCAGCGACCCTGCTCGCGTCCCTCCTCTCCCTCGTGCCCCAGCTCGCCGTTCTCGCCGGCATGACGATCGTCTTTCTCGTCATCGCCAGAGTGCTCGCCAGACGCTGGGAAGCAGTCTAAGGCAGCAGCCCGACGCCGCCTCGCCTTCGTGGTCCTGTGTTCGCCGCATGGGACCGATGACGGTCCCCTTCCCGTAGAATCACTGCAGGGACTTCAGCAGCTCGGGGCAGCCCGTCCAAGTCGAAGGAGCCCCGCCCTCAGCCACCGATTCCAGCCAGCGTGATCAGGTCCGGATTCCCGGGCGCGCCGTGGCGAACCTCGAGAACGGCCTGCAAGCGCCCCGGCCGTTGCGGAACGAACCGGACGCCGATCGTGCACGATCCACCAGGCGCCAGTGCTGTCACGCCATCGCAAGTACCCGCCACGAGCTCGAACTCCGAGGCGTCCTGCCCGCGCACCTTGATCCCGCCGAGCGGTAGCCAGGAACCACCAGGGTTGGAGATCGTCAGTGTGGCGATCCCGCTCTTGGTGCCGACACCAACCGAGCCGAACCCGAAGTCCCTGGCCGAGGCCCGGAAAACCGGACGCGGAGGCTCTCCGCCACCCGCCAGGCCGACTCTGAAGGGACTATCCGCCCCGTTGTGATCGATCTCGAGCGTTGCGGACCGAATGCCCGTGGCGGAAGGTGCAAAACGAATCGACAGCTCGCATCGCTCGCCGGGCCCGAGACCGGCATCCAGACGGCAGCCGATACGATCGACCGAGAAGTCGCCGGCCGCGGAGCCACTGACCCTGAGACCGTTCACCTCGAGGCGCGCCGAGCCGCTGTTCGAGATGACAAGGCGCCGCCCCTCGGCTTTTCCCAGCTGCAGGGAGCTCCACTCCAGCTCATCTGGGACGATGGACAGACCGGCGGCGGTTCCGACGCCCCGCAAAGCGACCGTCAGCGGCGGCAAGTCATCGGACGGTGAGACCTCGAGCAGCGCTTGGCTGGTTCCGGTGGCACGCGGTCGGAATGAAACGCCGATGGCGCAGGTCTTTCCCGGAACGATCGTTGCTTGCCGGCAATCCGATTTCAGCACGAAGTCCTCCGCCCCTGCCCCCCTCAGACGAACGTCTCTGAGCTCAAGGGTCGCCGACCCGGTGTTGGAGAAGGCAGCGCTCCTTGCAGCGCTCTCGAAACCGGTTCGCAGCTCACCGAAGTCAAGCGCCGTCGTCGCGGCGGACAGCCGGGGCGCCACACCTCGTGCGACGAGCGGGACGCGCAAGGTGCCGGCAGCTGCGAAACCGAGCTCGAGAGTTGCGTTGATGAGACCTTCGGCCGCCGGAGCCACCGCGATTCGAATCTCGCAGCGCTCGCCCGAGCCCAGAGACCTCGCGGCGCACCGATCGCCCAGAACGACGAAGCTCGCTCCCGTTGGTAGCACGGCCACGGTGTCTACACTCACCGCTGACGCAGTGCGATTAGCGAATCGCACCTTTCTCTCCGCGCTCTGACGCCCCACGCGTTGCTCTCCAAGATCCACGCGCTTGGGCTCCGCCTCGAGTGGCGGCCCTTCCCATACTCCCTGTCCGCTGAGAGGCACCCGCGTCAAGGACTCGGGTGCGTCGCTGCTGATAGTCAAGTCGGCGCGACGCGTGCCGGCGGCGTCGGGCGAGAACCGCACACCGAACGCGCACGCCTCGCCGGGTGCCAGCGTACTCTGCGGACAGCGGCGATCGCGATCGAACTCGCTCGCATGCGGTCCTTCGATCTCGATAGTATCCAGCTTCAGAGGTGCCGATCCGACATTGGAAATAGTCAGCTGGCGAATTGGTCTCTCGCCGCGCACCTGAGCTGCTCCGAACTCGATGGCTTCGGGCGCGAGACCCACCGCAGGCGCAATAGCCGAAGCACTCATCGGCACCAAGAGCGGACTGTTCGCTGCATTCCCATGCACCTCGAGAATGCCCTCCCGCTCGCCCGCTGCCTTTGGCTCGTAGCGCAATCGGATCGTGCAGCTGCTCCGCGGCGACATCGGGCGCCCCACGCAGTCTTCATCGCTGATCACGAAATCCGCTGCGGCATCTCCGGTGAGCGTCAAGTCGGCGAGCTTGAGGGCTCGCTCTCCCTCGTTCGAAATGCGCACTTCTCGTTCGTCGCCCGGGAGTCCGACTCGGGTCGTCGCGAATGCAAGAGTGGCTTCAGACGCGACGATTCGGGCCGGCGCCGGCCAGTAGACCCACCACACGAGAATGAGCAACAGGAGGAGCGGCAGAAGCCAGAGAATCGAGACCCGGCGCCTCCGCCGTCCTTCGCCGCGGGGACGAGACGGCGGCCTGGGTGGTGAGGGCGGAGACGGGCGCCTACCGGGCTCCACACGTTCTACCGGTGGACCGCTCGGCCGGTGCCGCAGCGGTAGATCGATCATCCCTGGCGCACCGTCACCGCGCGGGGACCGCGGCCTCGAACCGCCACTTTCTCCACCCGTTCGCCGCGAGTCGCTCACCAGTGTCGTCCCGCCGAATCGATTTCGCCAGTCATCACAACGCAGAGACTACCGCACACCGAGCCTCGTGGAGTTCACGAATCCACCCGCGGCGGCAGAGGTATCCTCGCCCATCTGTGAAACAATTACGCCGTCGCCTGACCAAGGAACCTGTCGTGCCGAGACCGGACACCACCGCCACGGAACTTGCGATCCCGGATACCCTTCCGATCTATCCCCTGTCGACGACGGTCCTGTTTCCCCAGGGCGTCGCCGCCATCCAGATTGCCGACGACCGCAACCTGAAGCTGGCCGATTCGGTGAGCGAGGAAGAGGACCTGATCGGATTGTTCTGCCTGCTCCCCGATCGCCGCGGCGGCCGCAGCCTGAAAGACCTGCAAAAGGTCGGCGTCGCCGCCAAAGTGGTGCAGAAGCTTCGGCTGGGTAATCGCCGACAGCAGATCCTCTGCCATGGACTCTCGCGAATCACCCTGGAGTCGATGGTGGCCACGGAACCGTTCATGGTCGGCCAGGTGCAGATCGTCGACCGCGACGACGAACAGAGTCCCGAGCTCAAGAAACTCGTCGACAACTGTTTGACCGCTTACCGCCGCCTGACGAAGACCGATCCACGGTACAGCCGCGAGACGATCGAGGTCTTGCGTATGAACGCCGACGGCGGAGCCGGTTTCTTTGCCGATTTGATGGCCTCCTTCCTCAATCTGCCGCTCGATGAGAAGCGCCAATTGATCGCCACGGTCGATCCCGCCGAACGGCTGAGATTCCTCTCGGCCGTCGCCGATCGCGAGCTTGCGCGCTCGCAGGTGGAAAAGGACATCGATGAAAAGGTGCGTGCTCAGCTCGATCAAAAGCGGCGTGAGCACTTTCTGCGCGAACAGTTGAAGAT
>JAOTUP010000503.1 GCA_029863825.1 Acidobacteriota bacterium
ATCGCCTCGGTGGTCGAGTGCTGGCGCGCTCGATGCGATTGGTGGACGATCCGTTGGCTGCCGAGATCGAGGGCGTACACCTCTTCGGCGGCTATCTGGTGGACGACGAAGGAGTGCCCGCGGCTGCTACGACGCTCGTCGAGCGTGGCATTCTCAAGAACCTGCTGTCGGGACGCAATCCTTCTCGCGGCGTTGACGGGAGCACCGGCAATCGTCGCGGTATCTCCGCTCTGCCGTCGAATCTCCTCCTCTCCACGAGCGATGGAGTGACGCGCGAGGAGCTGGTGGGGGAGCTTATGCAGCTGATGGAGGAGCGTGAGCTCGAGTTCGGCGTCATCGTGCATCGCCTGGCGAATCCGTTGCTGCTCGCCGGGCTCGACGCGCGACGCTCTGGCGCAGCCAGAGGAGACGACCAGTCCGTCACTGGCGTTGTCGAAGCAGTGAAGATCTACCGCGATGGCCGCCAGGTGCGGCTGCTGGACCCGCGCTTCGCCGGTCTCTCGACGACGAGCTTTCGTGACATCGTTGCCGCGTCCTCGACTCGCGAGGTCTACAGCGCACCGATGCGCTCGGCCCAGGAAGGGATAGCTCTCTACTCGTCAGCTACACTCGGCTCTTCTCTCGCCGGGCCGCCGGTCGTTTCGGTCGTCGTTCCGGACCTTCTGTTCGAAGAGCTCACTATCACCGCTCCCGTCGAATCGGTGCCGACTGCGCCGTCGACGCCGCATCCGTATTTCGAGAATTGAGCCGCCGCGGGTGAGGACGGGGAGCCGTGCGGCTGCCTGCAGCGCGTGGTATATTGCGCCGCGTCTTTTCGCTTCATTGCTCGTGAACCACTGATTCGGGGTTATTCATGCTCGATTGGATCGAACAGATCTCGCATTCGACGTCTGAGGCCGTTACCGAGCTGCTCGGCCCGGTCGCCGGCTTTCTCGAGGGCTATGTCTGGAACTGGCCGCCGCAGGCGCCGATTCTGGCTGTCGTCCTGCTCGGGACCGGCCTGTTCGTCACCTTGAGGCTGGGCTTTATCCAAGTGCGGGGCTTCCGCCACGCCGTGGCCATCGCCCGTGGCAAGTACGACGACCCTGATGACGAAGGAGATCTCAAGCACTATCAGGCTCTGACGACTGCGTTGTCTGCGACCGTGGGCATCGGCAACATCGCCGGCGTGGCCATCGCCATTCGCTTGGGTGGTCCGGGAGCGATTTTCTGGATGTGGGTGACCGCGTTCTTCGGCATGGCGCTCAAGTACGTCGAGTGCACTCTGGCATTGCGTTACCGCACGGTGCATCGAGACGGCTCCGTCTCGGGTGGACCGATGTACTACATCGAGCTCGGGCTGGGAAAGAAGTGGAAATGGATGGCTACTGCGTTCGCCGCGTTTGCCGTCATCTGTTCGTTCGGCAGCGGCAACATGAACCAGTCGAACACCATGGCGGATGCGGTCGAAGCGAAGTTCGGCATCCATCCGATCTGGACGGCCCTCGTTTTCGCGGTGATCGTGGGCATGGTGATCATTGGCGGAATTCGCAGGATCGGAAAGGTCACTGCCGTGCTGGCGCCTTTCATGGCCTTGCTCTACGTTGGCGCGGCCCTGGTGGTGTTGGCTCTCAATGTGCCGCGAATTCCTGAGATCTTGGCGCTGATCGTTCGCGAGGCTTTCGCTCCGACCTCGGTTGTGGGAGGTGCAGCCGGCTCGTTCTTGATGACTCTGATGTGGGGCGTAAGACGCGGATTGTTCAGCAACGAGGCGGGACAGGGAAGTGCGCCGATCGCTCACGCCGCTGCCAAGACGACCGAGCCGGTACGAGAAGGCCTGGTCGCTTCCCTCGGGCCTTTCATCGACACCCTGGTGATCTGCACCATGACCGCCATGGTGATTCTCCTGAGTGCGGCCTGGAAGGACAAGGTGCCGATGGCGCTGCCGGTCGGATCCCTGACGGCGGTGATCGGTGATGTGCCGTCCGACGCCGATCTGCGGCGAGTGTGGGGGACATCCGGCGGCGGCACTGTCGGCGGGCGAATTCAAGTGGAAAATGGCGT
>JAOTUP010000046.1 GCA_029863825.1 Acidobacteriota bacterium
CCGCGCATTCCTCGAGAAACGGTCGTCGAGCGCCAGAGGCGGCGACCGTACGCTCTACCGACTCGGACTCATCTATTCTCTCCGCGAGAGCCCACTGTATGACCCGACGAAGGCTCGCCAGCTGCTGCAGGAGCTGGCTCAACGACCGGGTCCCTACGGTCGTCAGGCCGCCCTCGTCCTCAGGCTCCAGCTCCAGGTCTCCGAGCTCCAGCAGGAAGCGACAACGCACGCCTTGCTGTCCGCGAGCCTCGAGCAGGAGCTCGGAAGAATGGAGGAAGAAGCAGCGGCGGCGTCGACAGTTGTCGGCGAGCAGAAAGACCGCACTCAACGACTTACCAACGAGATCGAGCAGCTCAGGGCTGAGATCGCCGCTCTCACCCAAGCGCTCGATCTCAAACGGCAGGAGCTCACGCGAATCAAGGAGATCGACCTCGAAAGATTGCCGTGAACGCTCATGTTTCTTCGGGGACCCGGGCCGCGTCTTCCGCGCCCTGGAGCTCTCAGGAGACGAGGCCGACGACATCCTCATCCCTCTCATGGTCGCCCATCCCACGTTGCTCGAGCGGCCGATCGGCGTCGTCGGAAAGCGCGCGGTCATCGGACGACCGCCCGAGCGTTTGTTCGAGCTTTTCGAGTCCCCACGCGACATCCGGGTGGGATAGCGCGTCGAGCCAGGTTTCTGCGGCTGCCCTCCGTCCTTGAAATCGACGCTGGCATAAGATGGGGCTCGCAAAGACACCAGAGAGGCCATCAAGGATGAAACGGATGACTGTCGTGCTCGCAGCGATTCTTCTGCTCGTCTTCGCCGGCCCGACGACCGCCAGGCCGGAGGTTGCAACAACCTCTTTGCTGCCGGCAGCCGAGGGCAATCCGCCGGCCACAGGCTTCGACCGCGCGGGCTCGGACCCGCGCGCCATCGAGATCGCCGACGAAGTCATGCTGGCGATGGGAGGGCGGGGCGCGTGGGACTCGACGCAGCATCTTCGCTGGCGCTTCTTCGGTCGGCGTCTGCATGTGTGGAACAAACAGACGGGAGACATTCGAATCGAAGGGATCGACCGCGACGACGGCGAGAACTGGGTCGTACTGATGAACCTTTACACCAAGCAGGGACGAGCCTGGAAAGCGGGGCAGGAGCTCACCGATGGCCAGGAGCTCGCAGACATGCTCGATCGGGGTGAGGCCGCGTGGATCAACGACAGCTATTGGATGTTCATGCCCTACAAGCTCAAAGACAGCGGCGTGACCCTTCGTCACGCCGGCGAGGGAGTGTTCGCCGACGGGCAGCCAGCCGACGTCTTGGAGCTGACCTTCAAGAACGTTGGCCGCACTCCAGAGAACAAGTATCGCGTCTACGTCAGTCGCGACCGCCGACTCGTCGAGCAATGGGACTTTTTCGCCGATGCCGCCGATTCCGAGCCACAGTTCTCCACCCCGTGGAGTAACTGGCAGCGTTTCGGCTCCATCCTTCTCTCCGACGGACGCGGAGACAGCCGTCACACCGATCTCGCGGTCTTCGACTCTCTTCCGGAGTCGGTCTATCGAGACCCGTCACCCGTCGACTGGAGCTCGATGCGCTGACCGGCAGCAGCGGATCGATGCCTAACGACAACTGCAGAGAGGAAACTCCCCGGATGACGGGCAAACTCGTAACGATCTGGATCAAATCCGGCAAAGGTCAGCCGATGAATCCAGTCATGACCGCTCGCGCCGTTGCCGGCCGCGGCCTGCTCGGTAATCCTCACCAGGGCGGGACGCGTCAGGTGACGCTGCTCTCGGTCGACGCGTGGCGGGACGTCGAGAAAGAGCTCGAGACATCCCTCGATCCAGCCCTGCGCCGCGCCAACCTCCTGGTTGACGGACTCGACCTCGAGAACAGCCGCGACAAGATCGTCGTCGTCGGCCAGGTGCCGATCCTGATTCGTGGTGAGACCAGGCCGTGCAAGCTCATGGATGAAGCCCACCGCGGCCTGCGAGAGAGCTTGTCTCCAGGCTGGCGGGGCGGTGCCTACGGGGAGGTGCTTGCCGACGGCGAGCTCCGCGTCGGCGATCCCGTTTGCTGGGCGGACGAACGCGAGGCGGTCGAGCGCCACCGGGCTGCTTCACCGTAGCCGCCTCGGCCAGCCGGCCGATGGTGCTGCTAGACCGTCGCCTTGCGGATCTTTCTCTTCAGCCCGCGGATTCTCCGCCGCACTCGCTTCAACTGCAGGGAATCCCCCGATTCGATGAGTGCCGCACGCTCGGCCTTGAGGGTGCGAATCTTCGCTTTGACGGCGCCCTTGTTGATACCGACCACTTCATGATGTTCGTGGGCCTCGATACCCAGCGCGGCGCACAAAGCGACCAGGAGGTCTTCCTTGTGCATCGTCGAATAGCCGTGCAGCGCCTCGTACTCGATGCCCTGGGCGACGTCGCGTAGCTGTGCGACGGTCATGCCGTGAAGTTCTTCATATGTCTGTGCCATCGTTACCTCCGATATTCGAGATGCCGTCAATTCTACAAGCCTTACCGTCTTGGGGTTGAAAATTAAGCCCGATCGTGCAGGATTAGACGGTAATGAACGACCACCCCCATGGGCACCTCGAGAGGGAGAGAGGAAAAAGCATGAAGCAGCCAGTTCGAGTCGCAGTCACCGGAGCCGCCGGCAATATCGGCTACGCCCTCTGCTTTCGCATCGCCGCCGGCGATATGCTCGGAGCAGACCAGCCGATCATTCTTCAATTGATCGAGATCCCGCCGGCGTTGGATGCCCTGGGCGGAGTCGTGATGGAGTTGAACGATTGCGCGTTTCCCCTCCTCCAGGGCGTCATCGCCACGAGCGACCTGGCGGATGGCTTTGCCGCGGCTGACTACGCGCTCCTGGTGGGCGCCAAACCTCGCAGCGCCGGCATGGAGCGCAAGGACCTGCTGGGCGCGAATGGCAAGATCTTTGCTCCACAAGGCAGGGCGCTCAACGATTACGCTTCAAATGGCGTCCGCGTTCTGGTGGTCGGCAACCCCGCCAATACGAATGCGCTCATT
The DNA here is from genome assembly GCA_029863825.1 of Acidobacteriota bacterium. Taxonomy (GTDB): domain Bacteria; phylum Acidobacteriota; class Thermoanaerobaculia; order Multivoradales; family JAHEKO01; genus JAOTUP01. The sequence goes on from JAOTUP010000046.1 coordinate 3,022, forward strand.
GCCATGTCGAATGCCCCCGATCTCGAGCCCACTCAGTTCACCGCCATGACCCGGCTCGACCACAACAGGGCCAAGAGTCAGCTCGCCGAGAAGACCGGCCACCACGTCAACGACATTCGTGGGGTGACGATCTGGGGAAACCATTCGGCGACCCAGTATCCGGATATCAGTCAGTGCATGATCGCGGGCGCTCCGGCGAAGGAAGTCGTTGACGAGACCTGGTACCGCGAGACCTTCATCCCGACGGTTCAGCAGCGTGGCGCCGCCATCATCAAAGCCCGCGGCGCATCGTCTGCGGCGTCCGCCGCATCGGCGGCCATCGACCACATGCGGAGCTGGGCTCTCGGCACACCGGAGGACAGCGACTGGGTGTCGATGGCGATTCCCTCCAACGGCAGCTACGGCATCGCGGAAGGCGTCATCTACTCGCATCCGTGCCGCTGCTGCGAAGGCGCCTACACTGTGGTCCAGGACCTCGAGATCGACGACTTCAGTCGTGAGCGCATGGCGGCCACCGACAAGGAGCTACGCCAGGAACGCGCCGCCGTCGAGGATCTCCTGAGCTAGAGAGCCATCCAAAGCTACGTGCCGCGATGCGCCCAGCAGTTCCAGAGGCTCGACTCCAGGCAGACGGACAACAGCGAGAACCGACAGCAAATGAACGGTGAAGGCGTCATCAAGTTCGGAGTCGAGCACCAGTCGTGCTCTCTCGACTCGCGACGCTTCGGCGACCTCGCATGCCGGCTGGTCGCCTGGCGCGAGATTCTCGCCCTCACCGGCCTGGTGGGCCGCGATCCGCGGCGCTACGAGGGCGCGGCGTACGGCAATATCAGTGCCAGGGTCGGACGACCATCGGCCGGCCTTGGCCGCCGCGCCTTTCTCATCACTGGCACCCAAACCTCGGGCAAGCGGAGTCTCGGGCTGGACGATTTCGCCCTCGTCGAACGCTACGACTTCGATCGCAACAACGTCTCCAGCTGCGGTCGGAGCCGCCCCTCATCCGAGTCGATGACTCACGGGGCCGCCTACGATCTGGGTCCACACGTCAGATGTGTCCTGCACGCTCACTCGCCGGTGCTGTGGAACCGTCGTCATGAGCTGCGGCTGCCGCAATCCGACCCGTCCGTCCCCTACGGCACGCCTGAAATGGCGCGCGAAGTACAGCGCCTGTACCGCGACGGCGTATTCGCCGAGCGCCGCATCCTTGCCATGGGCGGCCATGACGACGGAATCCTCGTCTTCGGCACATCGCTCGAGGAGGCCGGCCAGGTTCTCCTGACATGGCTTGTCCGTGCCTACGAAAGCGAATGTCACGGCGGCGTCTGTGCTATCCGCGATGCGTGAGGGCTCTCCTCAGCAAGGCACTTCGGTCGGCGCGAAGCCTGCAACCTCTCCGGAGTTCGAGCCTCTCAGCGTCAACAAGAAGGTCATCGCCGGCAAGGACCTCGCTGACACGCTTCGTACCTGCTGCGTCGGACCCGCGCCGCCGAACGAGGACCTCAGGCGCGATGTCCTCGCTGAATGAGCCGTCCCATCCACGCAGCTCCAGCGGGGAGACGGTTCCAGGCTCGCAGGTTAGACTTGCTCCGATGAGCACCCCGGCGCCGTCGCCGAGAATCGCCAGTCTGTCCTGGGGCCGCTTGGAGCTGGTGGACGGCCGAACTTTCAAGGACGCCAAGCTGTATCCCGGCGGTGCCCGTGAGTGGGACTGGCGGGAAACCGGGACTTCTCACACGCCGGGCATCCAGATCGCCGATGTCGAAGAGCTGATCGAGCGCGGCGCTGAGGTCATTGTGCTGTCGCGCGGCACCCTCGGCGCTCTCGGTATTCCGGCCGGCACTGTCGACTCACTCGAGCGGCAGGGCATCGAAGTCCATCAAGCCAAAACCAAGGCGGCCGTAACGCTCTACAATCGTCTTGTCATGATGCGAGCAGTTGCCGGTCTGTTTCACTCGACGTGCTGAGTACATGCGCTTGGCTCTGCAGCGAATCCGTGTTTCCTGCACGCGCTGCCACGATCGCTCAAGGGGACCTGACTCATGCGACAGTACCTGAATGGGAAGAGCACCGGTGGACGCATTGAAATAAAGAGTCCGCTCCGCGGCGCCGACCTGCTGACCGAACCGATGTACACGAAAGGCTCGGCCTTTTCCCTCCAGGAGCGCGCGACGGTCGCCCTCGACGGACTTCTCCCCGAGGCGGTCAGCACCATGGAGCTCCAGGCTGAGCGGGTGTACGAAAACATCGTGCGCAAGTCCGATCGGCTCGAGCAGTCCATCGACCTGGCGACAGCTTGAGATCGCTACTCGTCATGCCCGAAGATCAGGACGGCATCGCCGAGGCCCATCACCTTCACTTCACCGCCACACGCGCTCACGGCAAGGTTTCGGCTCTTCTCCTTCGGCCGCCGATCGCAACGTGCCTTTTCGTGCTCGGCCACGGCGCCGGTGCAGGGATGACGCACCGTTTCATGGCGGCGATCTCGATCCAGTTGGCGGCCCTCCAGGTTGCCACCCTCCGCTATCAGTTTCCCTTTGCGGAAACCGGTCGGAGCCGACCGGATCAGGCATCGGTTCTCGAGGCCACCGTTCGTGCGGCGGTGGCCGCCGCGGCGGATGTGGCGCCCGATCTGCCGGTTCTGGCGGGCGGCAAATCGATGGGCGGCCGCATGACTTCGCAGGCCGCCTCGCAGAAGCCTCTCCCGGGCGTCCGTGGCCTCGTCTTTATCGGCTTCCCGCTCCACCCCGCAGGAAAACCAGGGACCGGACGTGCCGATCATCTGCACACCGTGGACCTGCCGATGCTCTTCCTTCAGGGAACGCGCGACCGCTTGGCGAGCCTCGATCTTCTCCGTCCCGTCGTCGATCACCTCGGCTCGCGGGCGCATCTGCACCTCGTTGACGGAGCCGATCACGGCTTCGACGTTCTCAAGCGCTCGGGACGACACGTCGAGGACGTCCTCGACGAACTGGCGACGGCCATCAGCGACTGGTCGCTGAAGCTCGTGACGAGCTAGGGGATACGCTCCGCCGCTCGAGACCAGCGCATCGACACCGAAACCGACCGTCCTGGCGCCAGTGGCACCTTGCGGTCCGCCGAGTTGAAGTACTCCTCGTCGAGAACATTGCGCAGCGAGAGCCCGAGGCTCAGTCCGGGGCGCAGTTCGTAGACCCATTTGAAAGCCACCAGATCGGCCGCGGGGATCGGTTTCTCGCCGCTCCCCGGGTCTTTCTTGGCATCTCTCCTCTCGCCTCGCAGTCTCCAAGTCCAGCGTCCCCGCGCGAACTTCGTGCCGGCGTATAAGCGATCCGGCGGCATGTCGGCAAGGGGCTGATCTTCGGCGTCTCGCCCTTCGATGACGTGGCCGCCGAGCTCGAGCGACCACTCGGCATCGAGCTGCAGCAACCCTTCGAGCTCGACGCCGCGGATGCGGCCGCTTCCGAGGTTGACGAAGGTCAACCGGTTCGGCTCGATCTCGACACGCTCGATGTAGTCGTCGATACGGCTGCCGAACACCGTGCCGGTGATGAAGAGTCGCTCGCCGTAGAATCGCAAGCCGGCATCCAGCGTAAGCGAGCGCTCGGGTTCGAGGCCCTCACGGCCGACGACCGTACCCCTGCCAGTGGTGCCGGAAAAGAATCGCTCCGAGAGAGACGGGAAGCGCAGCCCCGTACCGATATTGGCCACGACCTCGAGACCGCCGCCTGCGGGCACGACAGCACCCAGAAAGGCTGTGGCAGCTCCGTCTTCGACACTCTCGCTGCCTTGGTTGTCTTGCCGCTGGACCGCGAGTCGCCCACCCGCCACGACGACCGCCGGACCCCGGTTCCATTCCCACGACCCGAAAATCCCGAGCTCGTCCTCGCGCCCATCCGAGAGCGTCTCGCCGACGAGGTCGAGACGAGGCTCGATACTGGTCACGTCGAAGACTTCCTCGCGAGCAGTGACGCCCCGGCGCGCGAAGTAGTCCACCCCTATTCTCGAAGAACCGAGTTTGGTCCCGGAAAATCGGCGCTGAAAGCTCAAGCTGATGTCGACAGCCTCATTGTCGAGTTGGCTGCGTTGCCGAGACGGCTCCTCTACCCTCGTGCCCAAGCGATTCGGATGAAGGGCGAACTCGAAGGACCATACTTGAGGCTTCTCGATGCCCAGGCGAACGATCACATGCTGCTCGTCGGGATAAGTGGTCACTCTGGTCGGAAAGTCGACGTTGGCCTTGCCGATGTCTCGACCGGACGATCCGACAAGACTCACGTCGAAGCCCAGACCACCACGCTCCCACCTCCTGGCCAGTGACATTGAAAGCTGCTGGAACCCGCTGTTGAGCTCGTCTCCGGTGGGAGTCTTGGGCCGGCCGGCGTCGCGGAGTGCCAAACCCCAGCTCGTCGACCCCGCTCCGCCGGCCAGCAGCAGATGACTCTCCCGGCCCTGACTCTCGATCCCGCTATCGATCGTCAACCCGTCGAAGCGCCGCGGAAAGAGCTGCACCACGCCTCCCAGCGCTCCCGATCCGTAGTAGGTCGACGAAGGGCCGCGGACCACGTCCACCGAGCCCAGAAGCAAGGGATCGACAAACGAGGCCGAGACTCCGGCCCGCCGCTCGCTGACAATTCGCATACCGGCGACCAGCGTCGCGACTCGCTGGCGTGAGAATCCACGAATCGAGTACGTCTGGAACAGTCCGCCCTGTCCGTTCTCGACCACCCCCGCCGTTTCCGCCAGAAGCTCAGTCACGCTCGACACCGGCGCCGACGCCTCCAGCGGCTCGATCACACTCGAGGCGATACTCACCGGCGCGAAGTTCTCGCTCCCTCGGTTCGCCGACACAGCAATCGTCTCGAATACCGCCTGCTTCGGGGTGAGAACGATCCCCACCTCGTTGTCCGCTTCTTGCACTCGAACAGTCTCCAGCTCGAATCTCGGATGGGTGATCTCGAGAGTCAACGGAGTATCCACATCGTCCAACTCGAACCGGCCGTCACGATTCGAGAAGCCGGTCACCGGTTGTCCGGATACCTCGATTCGGGCGTGCTCTACGGGTCGATTCCCGACGGAGGTCACGCTACCGGTAATGACCGCTGCAGAGCTGCCGGAGGCGGCCAGCGCCAGCAGAGCACCGACGATCCATGGTCGGCTCTTCATCTGTCCAGTACCACTTCGTTCGCGAACACGGGGATTTCTACCGCAGATCGCGCCAGCGGTCGAGGCCGACCGCGTCCGCCCAGCTACAATACGGGACGAATCGTCCAGGCACCCACCCGATGGATCCTTCGATCGAACTGCAACAGCTGCGCAAGACCTATGGCGACTTTCTTGCCGTCGACGACGTGTCGCTGTCGGTCCGACCGGGAGAGGTTTGCGGATTGCTCGGACCAAACGGAGCCGGCAAGACAACCAGCATCCGAATGCTCATGGACATTATCGCGCCCGATTCCGGGAGGGTCCTCTTCTTCGGTCGCCCGCGAACCCGCGCCGAGCTCTCGCGCGTCGGCTATCTGCCCGAGGAAAGAGGCCTCTACCGGAAGATGACCGTCGTCGATCACCTGGTGTTCCTGGGTGAGCTCCGCGGCCTGTCGCGGCGGCAGGCGTTGCCGGCGATCGACAGCTACCTCGACCGCCTCGAGCTTGCCGACTGGCGAAAGAGCAAGGTCGAGGAGCTGTCGAAGGGAATGCAGCAGAAGATCCAGCTCATCGGCACTGTCCTCCACGATCCGGAGATCGTGGTTCTGGATGAGCCGTTCTCGGGCCTCGATCCGATCAACCAGGGTCTTTTCAAAGACATCCTCAGCGACTTCAAAGCGCGCGGCAAGACAATTCTCTTTTCGACGCACGTCATGGAGCAGGCAGAGAAGCTCTGCGATGCCATTGCCCTCATCGCTCACGGCAGAGTCGTTCTCGACGGCAATCTGGGCGAGATCAAGCGCGGGTTCGCCCGGCGCTCGTACCGCCTCGTCGCCCGAGGTGATCTGACTCTTGTTTCCACCGTTGCCGGCATCGATGACTGCCTGCAACAAGAACGATATGTCCGCCTGCTCCTCGCTGCCGACGTCGACAGCTCGTCGGTTCTGCGGCGGCTGGTCGATCTCGTCGAT
>JAOTUP010000504.1 GCA_029863825.1 Acidobacteriota bacterium
CATCGCCGTCGATCGCCGCGCGCTTTGGCCCGAGCTGGCGATCTTCGCAACGAATCCGTGGAAAGAGACCTGAGCCGGACGATGCCCCCCGCCGAGAGCTTCGAGGACCTCATCTGAGCGCCGTCCGACGCGGCCTCCTGGCAACCCTCGGTGCCTTCCTCATCTGGGGACTGTCGCCCCTCTTCTGGAAGCTACTGCTCGAGGTCCCGGCGGGCCAGCTGCTCGCCCATCGCGTCCTGTGGGCAGCGCTGATCCTCGCATGTTCACTGCTCTGGCAGCGGCGACTGAAAGAGACGCGGGAGATCTTCACCTCCGCCCGTGTGTTTCTGACTCTGACGGCAACGACGATTCTCATCTCCGCCAACTGGCTCATCTACATCTGGGCGATCGTCACCGAGCGCATCGTCCAAGCCAGCCTCGGCTATTACATCAACCCGCTGGTCACGGTGCTGCTGGCGATGGTGTTTCTCAGCGAGCGGCTCAATCGGGCGCAGTGGATCGCTGTCGGGTTGGCCACAGTCGGAGTCGCGGCGATGGTCTGGGGCCACGGTGAAGTACCGTGGATTTCTCTTACGTTGGCGATGTCGTTCGGTCTTTACGGACTGCTGCGAAAGCAAGTGCAGGCCGAGGCCGAAACCGGGCTCTTTGTCGAAACCGCCTTGCTTTCCCCGCTCGTCGTCATCTACCTGCTGCGAGCCGACCGGCTCGGTCACGGTGCCTTCGGCCACATCGGCATCACGACCGATACACTCCTCATGGCGTCGGGAGTCATCACCGCTCTACCGCTGGTTCTCTTCACCCACGGAGCCAGGCGTCTGCCCTTGACCACAGTCGGCTTTCTTCAGTACGTGGCGCCAACACTCCAGTTTCTGCTCGCCATCTTCGTATTCCGTGAACCGTTTACGCGCGCCCATCTGGTCGCCTTCCTGTTCATCTGGACCGCTCTCGCCGTGTTCAGTTGGGATCTGCGCTACCGTTGGCGTCCGCCGATTCCCTAGCCCGGGTCACGCCTCATTCCTCACTGCTGGACTCACCTTCCGCGACCTCTCTCTCGCCGATCAGATCCATGAGCTGACCAAAGCCCTCGAGGGGCTCGCAGCCGTAGCGGTTCGGATAGCGCTCGCCTTCCGGACCGAGCTCGGCACACAGCCAGGTGGCCTCGAAACCTTCGTCGGCATACACATAGCGACTATTGCGAAAAGGCGTCTCTGCACCTGCCGGCTCCCCGCTCTCCGAGCACACCGGTTCGCTGGTGTACTCGACCAGTGACTCGAGGGCATCGATCCAGTGTCTTGGCTCGAGCGCCGGCCACGCCACCGCATTGAAGCCGTCCTGGCAGGCGGACCAACCTCTCTTGTCGAAGTTAACGACGGTACCCGCGGCGATCTGGAGCCGCGCGTGCAGTTGGCCCTTTTCGATCGCTCGCGTCAGCTGGCGCTGCGTTCGTCGGTACATCTTTCGGTGCTGGCGCGTGAGCTCTCCCAGGTCACTCGCCTTGTCGGTGGCAGCGAAAAAGGGCGTGATCCTCACCGCGGTCTCGCCGAAGGCGGCAATGCGCGCCGGATTGAAGGGCTTCCGCAGTGGCATCAGCACATCCAACGTGTAGGCAGGCATTCCGAGGCCTCTCTCGCGATACGCTGTCGTCACCTCTCCGAGCACTCTCGTCACGGTCGCGAAGTCACTGTCGTCGAGCCACACACGCGGTATGTAGATGTAGACCTCGGGCCGCGGCAATCCGAACTCGTCACGCACGACGTTGCCCTCTGCGTCGTGAAGGAACCTGGCCGTGCTGCTCGCCGGGTCCGCCAGATCGGCAAAGGGCAGGATGAAGCGGTCAGCGATCATCACCAGGTTACTCACAACGGTCTGCTGCAGCACGGGGTAACGGTCGAAGTTGTATTCCTTGACTCGTACGTCATTGCGCGTGCAACGGCCCGCGAACACGTTGCACAGGTTCGCCGACAGATGACTGGCAATTGAAAAATCGTAGAGCGGTATGAACTGAAATCCAAGACGCCGTGCTTCGCGTGCCGCCT
>JAOTUP010000505.1 GCA_029863825.1 Acidobacteriota bacterium
TTACGAAGTGACGACGCTCGAGAGTGTCGTCGAGACAGCGGACATCTTCGTCACGACAACCGGCAACTTCGACATCATCACCGCCGAACACATGCTAAAGATGAAGGACAAGGCTATTGTCTCCAATATCGGCCACTTCGACAACGAGATCGACATGGCCGGCCTCGCCCAAATCGACGGGATCCGCAGGGTCAACATCAAGCCGCAGTTCGACGAGTGGGTATTCGCCGATGGCCACTCCGTTTTGATTCTCGCCGAGGGCCGACTCATGAATCTGGGGTGCGCAACGGGCCATCCGAGCTTTGTGATGTCTGCCTCGTTCACCAATCAGGTATTGGCGCAAATGGAGCTGTGGGCGAACAAGGGCGTGTACGACAAGACCGTCATGATGCTCCCCAAGAAGCTCGATGAGGAGGTCGCACGACTCCATCTCGAGCAGCTCGGCGTCGCGCTCACTCGGCTCAGCCAGGAGCAAGCCGACTACATCGGGGTGCCAATCGACGGGCCTTACAAGCCGGACTATTATCGCTATTGATCGATTGAGCCGATCGGCACTCACCGGCGGGGCACAGCCCCGCCCTTTCTCTTCCAACCGACAGTGTCGAGCTGCCGGCGTCGGCTCGCCCGATCGGGTCAGATCCAATTCACGCTCACCGAGCGCGGCAGCGACCTCGCGAGCCAGATCGTCGATTCGAAAAAGCTTCTGCGACAATCTCGACTCAGAGCGTCGCTATCGCAAAGCTTCCTCGGCGTAACCGGACACGAGGAGCACTCCCCGTGAAGGCTTCTGAGCCCCGCTGGCGGCCGCCGGCGCCGACCGCCTACCGGCATCGAGTCGCGAATCGGGCCGAAGCACGCTACTCCGGACGAAGCTCCGAGTCCGACTCGGGTTGCCCGGCCATCTTGTCGAGTTCCGCCTTGACCCATGCCTCGGTCTCTCGCTTCGCCTCTTCGACATGGTCGGCGTGCTCGTGGCGGTACATATCCTCAGGCATCGTCCCGGTGAGCCAGCTCGGGTTCATCGGATAGACATGAGGATTGAATACGGTCGAGTACAGATGCCACACGGCGATCGCCAGTGTCGCCAGCCACGCCTCCCAGTAGTGGATCACCAGAGAAACGTCGAGAACACCCTTCGGCAGCATGCCGATAAACCAGTTGTCGAACCACAGCAGGATGCCGGTGACGATCATCACCGCCGCGCCCCACACCAGTGCCCAGTACTCGGCCTTCTCGACGTAGCTGAACCTGGGAAACCGAGGAACTGTCTTTCTCACGCCGAGGTTATAGAGAATGCGATCGATGAAATCCGTGAAGTCGCGACGTTGCGGGAACATGTCGCGGAAGAAGGCGCGGCCCCGTTTGGCCGCGAGGAGAAAGCTCGTGTGCCAGATTACCGTCAGAACAAAGCCAACCGCGGCAATCCTGTGCAGCAGACCACGGGCTTCGAATCCGCCCTCCCAGCCGAAGAAGAGACCCACCATCCAGCCGTCGCTGAAGCGAAGCGCGAAACCGGTGATCACAAGTACGACGAACGTAAGCATCAGCAGCGTATGCTGCAGCACCTCGTGCGGCCGCATGCGCCGTACCTGCGGCTTGCGTCGCATCACCAGACCGATCTGCCGGCCAAGATCGATCAGCCAGTGCACAACCATCAAGCCGATAATGACGATGATCGCAACGACATAAACCTTCTCGACGACGTCGGCAACCGGACTCCGCAAGCCTTCGCCAGTCATACCGTGAATCGGGCTCGCCGCCAAGGCAGCCGAGATCCGCGGATGGCATTCGCCGCACGTCTGCTGCAGGTTGTCGAGGTGAATAGTCGAAGTGGGATCGGTGGACGGAAGGATTCGATGCACGCCGTGGCACGACGCGCAGTTGGCCACGTGCGGGTCACCCGCCTTTGTCTTCAAGCCGTGATAACTGTCGATGAAAGTCGGCAGCCGCCGCGCCCGCAAACCGTATTTCTCGTTGAGCACCGCAGAGTCGTGACATGGGGCGCAGGTCGCCTCGGCAACGCGCGCCCGCGAGA
>JAOTUP010000506.1 GCA_029863825.1 Acidobacteriota bacterium
CGCGGCAACAGGTCTCGCACTTCATCCATCTCGCGCAGTACCCACCTCCGAGCGGGTATCCCGGAGTGAGCCTCTCCGTGCTCACGAAGGAACACCCCGAGGAGCCGCGGCGGCGACAAGCGTGCAGTCGCAAGACGGTGCTCACCTCAACTCCCTGCCACGGCAACCTGTCTCGCACCTCGTCGACCTCCCGCAGTATGCGCTCCGAGCGCGTGTCCCGAGGCGAGCCTTTCTGCGCTCGCAAAGGGACACCACGAGGAGCCGCGCCGGCGACAAACGTGCAGTCGCAAAACGGTGACCAGTCATCTCATCTCGCTGCCGCGGCAAGCCGTCTCGCACCTCATCGATCTCCAGCAGTGCCGGCTCCGAGCGCGTGTCCTGGAGCGAGCCTCTCTGCGCTCGCAAAGGGACACCACGAGGAGCCGCGCCGGCGACAAACGTGCAATCGCAGACCGGTGACCACTCATCTCATCTCGCTGCCGCGGCAACAGGTCTCGCACTTCATCCATCTCGCGCAGTACCCACCTCCGAGCGGGTATCCCGGAGTGAGCCTCTCCGTGCTCACGAAGGAACACCCCGAGGGGCCTTGCCAAAGAACCGGCTCCCCCGACGGACTCAAGTCTCCCTCCAAGCCTTGCTTCCGGCCCGATTTACCACTACCCTCTGCCCGATCACCGCCGACCTTCCTATTCCGGCGCGCCTTTACACGCCCCCAGCACTACCATGTCGAAACCCAGCGTCGCCGCCATCGTTCTCAACTACAACGGCAAAGACATCACCCTGCAGGCCATCGAAAGCCTGCTGGCGATGACCTATGAGAACTTCCGCGTTCTGCACGTCGACAACGGCTCGACCGACGGATCGTTCGAGACTGTCGCCGATGCCTTTCCGCAAGTGATGAACCTGCGCATCGAGACGAACCGCGGTGCCGCCAGGGGACTCAACTTCGGTTTCAAAGCGGCCTATGAGCGCGGCTTCGACTACCTGATGATCCTGAACAACGACATCGGCGTCGAGCCGGACATGCTCGATGAGCTGGTCGCGGTCATGGAGAGCGACCCTTCAATCGGCGCCGTGCAACCGAAGATGTTCTATTTCTGGGACCGCGAGCGGATCTGGTCGGCGGGCGGCATCTTGCGTTTCTACGTCGCTCCGACTCGCGAGCGCGGTATGGGCGAGATCGACCGCGGGCAGTACGACCACACCGAGGAGGTCGACTACGTCAATGGCGTGGCTCTTCTGACCTCACGCAAAGTCTTCGAGGAAGTCGGCTACTTCGACCCCACTTTCAATCTGGCCGGCGAAGATGCCGACTGGTGCGCACGCATGAAAAAGAAAGGCCACCGGCCGGTCTACGTCCACCGCGCCATCCTCTACCACATGGTGTCCTACACGACCGGCTCCTATGTCCCGCGGCGCACCTACTGGACCGGCAGAAGTCTGTCGCTGTTTGTCCGCCGTTACGCGAGTCTCAGCGGCTGGCTGGCGTTCTGGTCGCTGACCTTTGCCGCCTTGAAGCTCGCATTCCTGCGTGAGCTGCCGAAAGGCAATGCCAAGGCGGTGGTCGAAAAATGGCGCGGAGTCATCGCCGGTCTCAGAGAACCGATGAGCGAGCCGCCCGGGCTCGATGACCCCGACGCCCTGCCGTAGGCCACGACTACACGAACTCAGAGGCTGCGACACTCACCCGGAGCCGTGCGGACGCTCGGCTTGCTCGCAGTACTCCGCAAGATCCATCATCAGATCACCCAGCTTCTCCGGATCGCAGAACATCCGCAGTCCGACCATCGCCTCGGCAACTACCCCGGGCAAAGTGTCGGTAGCCAGATCGTGCGGCTGAAGCTCTCGACTTTCCAGAGTCTTGTCGACCGCCGCCCGTACCGAAGCCTCCGACAGATACCTCTTTGCCACCTCCAGGAGACCCTCGTACAAAACAGCTGTGTCGCTCATGACCTGATTATCCATCAGGGCGGACTGTTCTCGACAACCCGACCTCTCGACCCTCAAGCTTGTCGTCTTCAATTCTCTCAGCTT
>JAOTUP010000507.1 GCA_029863825.1 Acidobacteriota bacterium
CTGAAATGCCCACGGCCACGTAGAGCTTCGGCGTCACGACCTGACCACTCGAGCCGATTTGCCGATCCCGTTCCAGCCAACCGCTGTCGATCACCGGACGACTGGCGCCCAGTTCAGCTCCAAGAGCCGTCGCAAGATCCTGGATTATCGTCATCTTGTCGGCATCGCCGAGGCCTCGCCCCACGGCGAGAATGATGTCAGCCTGTGACAGGTCGACCTGTTCCCCAGCGACTTCCTCAGTGCCGAGGATCTCGCGATCCGCGGCCACCTCGGCCACCTCCAATCGTTCGACCGAGCTCGAGCCGGTCTTCAGATCATCGGCCGAGTATGCTCCCGCTTGGAGCGTCGCGAATACCAGGACATCGGCCCCATCGGCCCTGATCTTCACGTCACACTGCAGCTTTCCCCCGAACACGGGCCGTCTCCAGAGCCACTCTCCCCCCTCGTCACGGACCGACATCACCTCGGGAACAAGGGCGGCTCCGGTCTCTTGTGCCAGTCGTGGCACGAAGTCCACCGATTGATAGCTGTGGGGAAAGAGAACCAGATCCGGCGTGTGCGCCCGAATGGCCTCCTTGAGAGCGCCGACGAAAGCTCCGGGTGTGTAGGCCTCGAGGTTCGCATGTTCGATCAGTCGAACCACACCTAGATCCAGAGTCGAGAGCTCCTCACCCACGCTTTGCAAGTTGCTTCCAAGCGCCACAGCTTCGACCACCCCACCGGCCATCCGAGCCATGTGCTGGGCACCGGCCAGAGTCTCGCGGGCCGTCGGATGAAGCGCTCCGTCACGCACTTGTACCACCGCCCAGATGGTCTTGGACATCACAGAACCCTCGCTTCCTTCTGCAGTTTCTCCACCAGTTGCCGTGCCGCTTCGGCGGGCTCTCCCTGGATGATCTGCGCTCCTCCCCCACTCTCGGGGAAGAAGACCGAAACGACCTCGATGGCCGAGCCTGAGACTCCGACGACCCCGGCGTCCAAGGCCAAGGTCGAGGGAGAAATCTCGGTAATCTCCTTGCGCTTGGCCTGCATGATTCCTTTGAGCGACGCGTATCGAGGGCGGTTGATGCCCGCCTGCACCTGGATGACGGCGGGTAGTGTCAGGTTGAAGATCTCGTTGACGCCGCTTTCCATCTCCCGCACGACTCGTGCCCTGCGCGACTCGACATCGACGTCGAGGCCCATGACCAACCAGGCGTGGGGCCATCCGAGGTGGCCGGCGAGCATCGAGCCTGTGGCCGCGAAGCCGGTGTCGTCGGACTGTGACCCGGTAAGAACGAGGTCGAACGCCTCGCCGCCGATGGCTGCTGCCAGGGCCCGGCTGGTGGCCATGGCATCGCCTCCGGCAAAGGCAGTATCCACCAGATGAACGGCTCGGGCCGCGCCCAAGGCCAGTGCTTTGCGGAGAGCCTCACGAGCCCGTTCCGGGCCAAGTGTGAAGACAACGACCTCTCCGTCCGTTTGTTCAGCGATGGTCAGGCCTTCCTCGAGGGCGTACTCGTCACTTTCGTTGATGACGAAAGGGATGTCCTCTTCGTCGATCCAGCGCCCTGAGGTGTCGACTCTGAGCGGTGCCTCGGAGTCCGGAATCTGCTTGATGCAAACTGCGATACGCATCGTCCTCCTCTCGCTTCGCTTTGATGTTTCCGAATGGGCGGATCGCCCCGTGTGGTCCAAGAAGCAGCCTAAACCCCCGGTGATCAGGAATCAAGAGAAATGAAGACCTCGAGCCCGGAAACGGTGACAGAAACGCATGGACAGTACGGAGGGCGGCGTGCTAGCTTCAGGCGCGGTGGAGTGTTCCATGATGGTCGTCTTTTCAGATGTTTTTGTCCTCGCTCAGCTTTCCGGCGAGCCCCATCCTGCATCGATTTTCGAGCTGTTTCTGGAAGCCGGGCCGATGGCCAAGTTCGTCTTCGCCGTCCTCGCGGGGATGTCGCTGGCGTCGTGGGCGATCATGTTGGGTAAGTTCTTCCAATTCCGCAAAATCGCCAGTGAGACCCGGCACTTCCTGGACGT
>JAOTUP010000508.1 GCA_029863825.1 Acidobacteriota bacterium
TCATTGCCCCGCGCGCTGCGCGGCGCGCCGGTCGACCGCCTGCAGCAGCTCGTCGAGCACCTCCGGAGGCACCAGGCCCTTGAGATTACCGCCCATGAAGAAGACCTCCTTGACGAGCCGGCTGGAAAGATAGATGTACTCCTCGTTCGGCATCAGGAAGACGGTGTCGATGTGGTCGTTCAAGCGCCGGTTCATCAACGCCATCTGAAACTCGTACTCGAAATCGGATACAGCTCGCAGGCCGCGGACAATCGTGCCGGCACCGACTTTGTCGGCAAAATCGACGAGCAGCCCCGAGAAGCTCTCGACCCTGCACTCGGAGCAGTTGGCAATCTCCTCGCCGATCATCGCCACGCGCTCGTCAACCGTGAAGAGCGCCTGTTTTTCGTCGTTGGAGAGCACGGCCACGATGATCTCGTCGAACAGCGGACGGCAGCGGTGGATGATGTCGAGGTGGCCGTTGTGAATGGGGTCGAAGGATCCCGGGTAGACGGCTATCCGACGCTTGCTCATGGCAGCTCCTTCGAAAGATCAAACGTGACGAGATTGAAACTGGCGTCCATCGCCTGCACCAACAACAGATCAGCTGACTCCGGCAGCGCAATGATGAGCTTCTCACGGCGGCCATCGAGCAGTCCGTCGGCCGCCGTCAGCTGGCGCCAGTCGCCGGCATCGACACTCACGCGCACCGATCGCAACGGGCTCCAGGCGTCCGTCAGCTCGATTTCGAGGCCACGATCCGTTCGCTCGACGCCATTCAGCTCGGGGACCGAATTATCAATGATGACGGGCTCGCTGATCTCCTCCGCCATCAGGCCCTCGTCCGCGCCGTCATCCGGGCGATCCACCGCCTGCAAGAGAAATCGATACGTGCCGTCGGCAAGCGCAGCAGCGTCGAAACTGTAGTGGGTGTCTTCGAGGTCCTCGGCCATCTGCAGCCATTCGCTCGGCGGCGATTCGCGGCGAAATCGGAGCGAATAGACGAGATCGTCGTCGTTCGGATCCTCCGCGTCCCACGTCAGCGTCCGATACCCCTTCTTCCACAGCGTCTTGCGTCGCCCCTCGTCCTTTCGCTCCGCCGGCACCAGAGTCGTGAAGATGCCGCCGCGAGTCGGGCTGGTGGGCTCGAACACCTGTGTCCCCGGGTTGAAGTTCGCCGGCACGATGATCTCGCCCGGTTCGCGAACCGTGAACCGCTCAACCCTCGGCGCCAGGTTCTCTTGCACGTAGGAGACTGTTACGTCGGTGAGCGTGGGCTCCCGCCCGTTCGCCGACTCGAGCTCGGCGCGCCATTGAAGGAATCTCCCGACCGGCACCGCGCCGAGCGATACCTCGCGACCGTCAGCCTGAGGGGTCCAGGACGACCACGTGCGATCGGGCTCGCCGCTCATCCCACTGCGAGCCGAGAATCGCACCTTGGCCCCAGCCGGCAGGTCTCCCAGCCAGCGCAATGTTCCGAAACGCGCCACCTGCACGGCGTCGAGCGCCGCGCTGGTGTACACGCCGCGCGGCTCGCTTTCGGCACTGACGGAGAAAACCGCCGACGCGTTGGTCGTCGCAAAGACCGGTCCCGTGGGACCGTCGGCGAGCGCCACGATCTGCCGTTCGTCGACGTCCTTCTCGAGCACCATCTTGCGGTCCCGCAGGCTGTAGAGCTTGCCATCCAGCCCGGTGCCGACCCACAGACGATTGCCATGCCAGCGCAGCGAGTAGACCGTCTCCGCGTCGAACTCCCACAGCTTTTCGACGACGCCGGCCGGCGAGATGCGCAGAACGGACGAGTGCGCGCCCTTGAAGCCGGCGGGACGACTGCCGACGAATGCAGGAGTCGACTCGCTGCTAATGGTCACGGTCGCCTCCCCTTCGCCTTTCGCCTCCGCGCCGTCCTCCTTCGCGGCGTCGCCTCCGCTCGCCTTGGCTCGGGCCGCCGCCAGATCCACCAGACTTGCCTCCGATGCCAGCGCCGCCGCGTAGCAGCTCCCGTCCGGCCCTTCTGCAAGAGCGACGACTTCGGGCTC
>JAOTUP010000509.1 GCA_029863825.1 Acidobacteriota bacterium
GATGGGCCTCGAGCGCTCCTGGGTGCCGTGGTTCTCGTTTCTCTTTGCGATGGCGGGGGCCGCGGGTGGAATGCTCCTTCAGTGGTGGGTGAGCACCGAGGCCTATCCGTTGGTCATCAGCGGCAAGCCCCTTTTCAGTTGGCCGGCGTTCGTTCCCATCATGTTCGAGACCGGGATCCTGGGGGGCGCGCTCGGAGCGGTCCTCGGGTTTTTCGTCCAGAGCCGCATGCCGCAGCCGCATCATGGACTTTTCGCCTCGAGTCTGTTCGAGCGCGTGACCGACGACGGCTTCTTCATCTCGATTGAAGCCGAAGATCCGGCCTTCGACGAAACACGAACTGCCGACCTGCTGCGGGATGCTGGTGCGGCCGACGTCGAGACGGTCCGGAAAACTGATTCAGAAACCGAAGTGGAGACACTTATCGGGCAATGGCTGAAGCGAGCGAAGTAACCGCGAGGGTTGATCTGCCGATCGAAGAGGTCTCGCTCCCCGAGCGGGCTCGCTGGCCGATGCTGGCGCTTGCCATCGGTGTGCTCGGGTGGATTGCGACCGCGGTCCTCGGCGCGGGCGAGGCGGACCGGTTCTTCCACTCCTATCTCGTAGCTTACGTCTTTGTCCTGAGCCTGGCGCTGGGGGGATTGTTCTTCGTCCTGCTGCAGTTCTTGACCCGGGCGGGCTGGAGCGTCGTCGTGCGGCGGCTCGCCGAGCATGTCATGGGGTCGCTGCCGCTTTTCTTGATTCTCTTTCTTCCAATCGCGATCGGCGTTCACGATCTCTACCACTGGAGTCACGAGGAGGCAGTGGCGTCGGATGCGCTTCTGGCGCACAAGGCAAGCTACTTGAATCCGGCGGGCTTCTATCTGCGAGCCGCGGTCTATCTGGTGAGCTGGGCGCTTCTCGGATGGTGGCTCCGCAAGATGTCGCTCGAGCAGGACGAGTCTGGACTCGTGGCGATCAGCGGACGCTTGCGGACGCTGTCGGCCCCGGCGATGATCTGGTTCGGCGTCAGTATGACGCTGGCGACGGTCGACTGGATCATGTCGCTCGATCCGCACTGGTACTCGACGATCTTCGGTGTCTATTACTTCTCAGGCAGCGTGGTCGGGATTCTCGCCCTGCTGCTTGTGTTCTTGGTGTATCTCCAGGGAAAGGGAGCCCTGGTGCGCTCGGTGACAGGGGAGCATTATCACGACTTGGGAAAGCTCCTTTTCGGGTTCACCGCGTTCTGGGCCTACATTGCTTTCTCGCAGTTCATGCTGATCTGGTACGGCAATATCCCGGAAGAGACGGTTTGGTACGCCCATCGCTGGGAGCATGGCTGGCAGGGTGTGTCGGTTGTCCTGGCGATAGGACACTTTGTCGTACCGTTCTTCTTCCTGCTGCCGCGTCGGGTCAAGCGACAGCGTGTGAGCATTCTCATCGCTTCGTGCTGGCTGTTGCTCATGCATTATGTGGATATGTACTGGCTGGTGATGCCCAGCTTCAGGCCGGAACAGGGTTTGCATCTGCATATCCTGGACCTCACCACACTCGTCGCGGTGGGTGGAGTCTTTCTGGGAGTCGTCGGCATTCTGATGCGTCGGAGCTCCCTGGTTCCGGTGCGGGATCCGCGATTGGCGGAGTCTCTCGCCTTCGAAAACGCCTGATCCGAACGACCAAAACCTCCCACAGGGTAAATAACCGATGTGGATCACTAGATGGAGGAGATGAGTATGTCCCTGAAAGGAAATGTGAAGGCCCTGGTCCTGGTTCTCGGCCTCGCGCTCGTGGCGCAGGCTGCAGTTGCGGGCAGCGTGGCGGGGAAGATCACCTACGACGACAAGGTGCCGAGTCTGCGGCCGGTCGACATGAATGCCGACCCTGTCTGTGCGTCCAAGCACGACTCACCCGTCTATCCCGACGTCCTGGTGCTGGGTGACGGGAATGCGCTGGCGAATGTTTTCGTCCAGATCAAGAACGCTCCTGCGGGAGGCTCGGCCAGCACCGATCCGGTAGTCGTCGACCAGAAGGGC
>JAOTUP010000047.1 GCA_029863825.1 Acidobacteriota bacterium
CGTCCTCAGCGAGATCGGCGCCGTCGTCAACTCCGAAACAGACAAACCGGTGCTGTCGGTCATGATGGCGACCGAGGACTTCTACGACGAGGTCAAGCTGCGTCCTGAGCTGCCTCCGGTCTACCGCTTCCCCGAGACGGCTGCGCGCGCGCTGGCCCAGCTTTCCCGCTATGCAACGTGGCGGCGACGGCCGGAAGACGAACCGGTGCCGGAGTTTGCAGTCGACGACGAAGAAATCGACGCGATCCTGGCACGATCGCAAGGCGGATACCTGCCTTCGCGGGATGCATTGCGCATTCTCGAGAGCTACGGCATCCCGGTGACACCTTGGCGCTGGGCCGACGATGCCTCCGCCGCCGAGACCGCGGCTGCCGAGCTCGGCTTTCCCGTTGCCATCAAGGCCGAAGCGGCTGGGCTCATCCACAAGAGCGACGCCGGCGCGGTTCGCCTCGATCTCGACAACTCCGCTCAAGTGGGCCGCGCCATCGGTGAGATCGAGTCGGCGCTCGCCGGCGCCGGATTCGCACCTTCTGGCTTTCTGCTGCAGCGAATGGCCAGCGGCGGTCACGAGGTTCTATTCGGGATTTCGACCGACCCGCGATTCGGTCCCTTGCTGGCTTTCGGTCTCGGCGGTCGCTACGTCGAGGTATTCTCCGATGTTCGCTTCGGCGTCGCGCCGCTGTCGGCGTCAGAGGCGCGAGCCATGATCGAAGGTATTCGGGGATTTCCCTTGCTCAAAGGCGTTCGCGGTGAAGCGGGAGCGGATCTCGACGTCTTACTCGACGTCCTGCTCCGCGTTGCCCAGCTGTCGAAACGCCACCCGCGCATCATCGAGCTCGACATCAACCCGTTCTTCGCAGCAGCACAGAAAGCGCGTGCCGTGGCGGTGGATGTGCGTATCCGGCTCGCCGACGTCTGAGCTCTCCTTGGCCGTGACACCTCGGTACTCGGTGTCGGTTTTTGCCGGCGCCGGATCGGGCGTCGCCTCCGGTCACTGTCGTTTCGGTCGGTTCGCCAGACGGTAGACAAAGCGCAGCCCCGACCAGATCTCGTCGATGGCGCAGACCTTGTTGTCGACCAGGCCTGCGTCGAGACCACACCGCTGAACGTGTGCGAAGTCGAGATCGGTGGCGACACCGGAGCTCTTCTTGGGCCAGGCGATCCAGAGGCCGCCGTCGGGGTGCAGGCGTTGTCGGAGTCTCTCGAATCGGCTCTCGAGCATCACCGCTGTGGTTGAGAAGAAGACCATGACATCGAATGTGCCGACAGCCCGACGGCTGATGCGGACACCCTTGGGAAGGCCTTCGAGAGCGCGTTCGAAATCCGCCGGGGCCGCGATCAGACCCAGTCGATGGCCTGATTTGATACCGAGCTTCTTCGCCAGCGGAGTCCCGGAGTATCCTTCCGTCATACTCCCGAGTGTAGCCTGCTGAGTTGCCGAGCCGAGGTGTCAATGTTGGTCGCCGCGCCTCGACGTTCACAACCGGAGTCGCCGCGTCGGTATTATCCTCTCTCTTCGTTCCCACCTCTCGTTCTCCGACATGAGCTACGCGTCTCTGCGGTCACGATAGGCTGTCGCAGTCGGCACCCGCCGTTGAGAACCTGCCTCGTCTTGACTATCATCGACCCGTAATGACCGACCCCACCCGCCAGGCTGGCCGAACCCTGCTGTCCACGTACGCCTCGCGCTTGCGATTCCCGCAGCTGTTCATGCTGACGGCGATTCTCTTTCTCGTCGACCTCGTCGTGCCGGACCTCTTTCCCTTTATCGATGAGATCCTCCTCGGACTGGCGACTCTGCTACTCGCCAACTGGCGCAAGGACGAGGAGGATCCCGTGGCCAAGCCGCCGGTCAAGGACGTAACGCCGAAGGACTAGCGGTCGCAGCTGGGAGTGTTTCCGGGCTGGCGGATGACCGGGCGCACGCCCCTGCTCTCGAGGAGTCTCAGCAGACGCTGCGGGAACTCCAGTCGCATTCGCCGCGCCGCCTCCCGCCACGTCGCGCCGAGCGCCAGGTAGTCGAGCCCCGGCCGCGTGGAGAGAGCGCGCGGATTGTAGAGAATGAACCGACCGGTGCCGGTCCTGGCGTCGAAAAGCTCTCGCCCGAGAGCCACCATGATCTCCTCGAAGCTCAGCGTTTCGAGTCCCGAGATGACGATTTCGCGATGGGCATACGGCTGACGGGCCCAGTCACCGAAAAGGCGGTTCATCAGCGTCATCGGCGCCGAAGCGCCACCCCAGCGACCGTTGCATTCGACGAACTGCAGGCTACAGGTGTCGAAATCCTCCCCCAGGAGCAACATGTCGAACGAACAGCGGCCGACGTAGCCAAACTGTTGAAACAAGGATGCCAGCAGCCAGGAGCGGTTGACGATCAGTCGCTCGAGAGGTGAGGGAAAGTCGTGCGGCTGGCTGCCGACGAACATCCCTTGAGGACCCTCCACCATCTGCAGATAGATCCCCTCGACGACAGGAGGCCCCTCGGCACGGGGTGGAATCCACAGCTGAGACGACGGCGTGCCCAGAACATCCGTTTCCCAGGCGCCGATCAACAAGGGGACCTCGCCTCGCCAGGAGAAATCGGCCAGAAACGCTTTGGCTTCGACGCGTAGCTCTCCGAGGCTCAGTTCCCGATAGCGGCCGGACTCGAGGACGAGATTGCCCGCGCCGCCGGCCGAATCCGGACGCTTGATGACCATCTGTCGAGAGACAGGAGCCAGTTCGCGCAACACTCGAGCGACGGTGGACAGGTTCCAGGCGTATGTCGTCGTCGGCCGCGACTCGGCTCCGAAAAGCCGATGAACGACGTCGGCGAACCACTTCTTGTTGTTGACCGCTCGAGTGAGGCCCGGAGGGGGAGCGATCACCTTCAAGGGGTGCCCGCTGTGGCGGGAGAGAAGAAAGGCAGTCGCCCAAACCGCGAAGTTGCCCATGTGTGGGTGCAGGTACCGAAGGCGCCCGGTGCGGAGGGCGGAGACTAGAACCTTGCGCACTACCGTATCCGTCCAGCATGCCTGAGCAACAGCTAGAGTACCCGCGCGAGGTCGTGGATGAAGCCAGGTCACCGTGCCGAGAGCGAGTCGATCCTGCGTGTAGGTCTCGAAGGCCTCCACGTGTGGTCCGCAGGACGCCAGCCAATCGCCATCGACGGCGCGGAAGCGAGCGCGGTCCTGGAGAAAGCTGACGTCGTAATAGCGATCGAGGAGAGGAATCGCAGTCAGGTCGTCGAGATGAAGAGTCGGGCCGTCTTCGTAACGGTCGATACAAAGTGGGCGGAAGCTCTCACGGATTGCAAGCTCCGGCTGCTCTGCACGCATCGAGTCGGCGAGGTTCTCCAGTCGCTGTCGCTCGAGACGGCTGGCGCCGGCCTCGAAGTGAGGGATGATCGGAACTCGTGACACGCGGAGTCCTCTCTGTCTTTCATACACCCGCGCGGGACATCGTGAAACACCTGAAAGGACGGGCACGTCCAGCGTCGGGCAAGAGCTGATGTCCTCGCGAGGCCAACCTCCGGTAACGTAGGATCGATGAGCGACTCGCGCCTCGACAGTCCGTACGCGCGCCTGAACTACCGCCGCCTGATTGCCTGGCCGGCGAGGATCGAGCGCGAAGGCCCGTTTCTCGAACGACAGCTGGCCCTCGCTCCACAGCCGAGCGTCATCGATCTGGGCTGCGGTACCGGTGAGCACGCACGGCATCTGGCGTCCAGAGGTTTCAGAACAGTGGGCGTCGACCGCTCTTCAGCATTGATCGCCGAGGCTCGCGAGTACCAGGGCGAGTTCCCACCCTGCGGTCCGGACTTCGTGTGCGGTGACCTCACGGAGCTGGCGGCGCTGACCGACGAGCGATTCGGCGCCGCCATCTGCCTCGGTAATGTGCTGCCGCATCTCGAGGATGCGGCGCTGGAGGCGATGCTTGAAGCCGTGGCTTCGAGACTCCATGGCAACGGACGGCTGGTGCTGCAGATCATCAACTATGAACGGGTCTTGAGCCGCGACGAGCGACACTTGCCGCTCAATTTCAGGGCACATCCCGAGAGGCCGGAAGACGAGATCGTATTCCTGCGCTTGATGAAGCGGGACGGGGCACGGCACGTGAGGTTCTTCCCGTCCACACTCGCGCTTCGGCCCGGTGAAGAGCCGCCGCTTACGATCGAAGCGACAAAAGAGATTCGCCTTCGTGCCTGGCGTCTCAGCGAGCTCGAGGCGGTAGTGGCGAAGAGAGGCTTGTCCATCGACGGCAGGTATGGGGACATGAGCTTGACCGCGTTCGACGCGGAGGATTCGACTGATCTGATCCTGACGGCGACACTCGATACAGAGGCGAGTGCGTGACCGAGTGGAGAGAGAGAGGAGGACTCGGAGATGAAGATTGAAGGCAAGAGTTTCCTGGTGAGTGGAGGCGGCTCCGGACTGGGTGAGGCGACCGCCCACGCCCTGGCGCGAGAGGGTGCCAACGTCGTCATTGCCGACATTGATCAGGTCAACGGCGCACGCGTAGCCGAGGACATCGGTGAGGCCGCGCGCTTCATGCCTACCGACGTGACGCTGGAGGAATCGGTCGCGGCGGCGATCAAGACCACGGTCGATGTCTTCGGTTCGCTTGCGGGCGCCGTCAGCTGTGCCGGCATCGGCCCGCCCTCGAAAGTGCTGGGCAAGGAGGGACCGCATTCGCTGGAGTTGTTTTCTCGCGTCGTTCGCATCAATCTCATTGGCACCTTCAACGTCCTGAGGCTGGCGGCTGAGGCGATGGCGGTCAATGATTCGGACGAGGAAGGAGAGCGGGGCGTCATCATCAATACGGCCTCGGTTGCCGCCTTTGAAGGACAGATCGGTCAAGTGGCGTATGCGGCATCGAAGGGGGGCGTCATCGGATTGACGTTGCCGAGTGCGCGCGAGCTGGCGCGACACGGCATTCGAGTAGTCACCATTGCTCCTGGTCTGTTCGACACGCCCCTCTTGGCGGGGTTGCCGGAGAGCGTGCGCCACTCACTCGGCGAGCAGGTGCCCTTCCCCTCGCGTCTCGGAAGACCCTCGGAGTACGCAGCGCTGGCCATTCATGTCGCCTCGAATCCGATGATCAACGGCGAAGTGATCCGTTTGGATGGGGCTCTCAGGATGGCGCCGCGGTAGGCAGCAAAGGAGAGACATGGCGATCTACGCCATCGGTGACGTGCACGGTTGCTTTCGGACCCTGACCGGTCTTCTGCGCCAGCTCGATCTCGATCAGAGTGAGGATTGCCTGTGGCTGGTCGGTGATCTGGTCAACCGGGGACCGGCCTCGCTCGCCGTGCTGCGCTGGGCGCAACGCCTCGAGGCGAAGCTGGGAGAGCGCTTTGTCGTCGTGCTGGGGAACCATGACTTGCACCTCCTTGCCGTGCATCGGGGATGGTCCGAGGTTCGTCGCAAGGATACCTTCGACGAGTTTCTCCAGGCGCCGGACCGCGATGAGCTCGCCGAGTGGCTGGCGAGGCGCCCACTCATCCACCGGGATGGCGACTTCGTTCTCGTTCATGCCGGCCTTCTCCCCGGGTGGACTACGGCTGACGCCTGCGCCTGGGGACGGAGAGTGGAGAAGGGGCTGCAACAGCGAGAGCGGGCACAGCAGCTGCTGCGTCGTGCCGGTAAGGGCGGCGATGTCGATGACCCGCTGTGGCGCGCCCTGGGGGCCTTGACGCGAATGCGAACCTTGACAGCGGCGAGTGAATTCTGCGAGTTTGCGGGTCCGCCCGAACAGGCACCGGTCGGCTGTGTGCCCTGGTTCGAGCGTCGGGACCGACGATCGCGCGAACAGACTCTCGTCGTCGGTCACTGGGCGGCTTTGGGCTTGCGTATCGAGCCCGGCATGATTGCGCTCGACAGCGGCTGTGCGTGGGGTGGGCCGCTGACAGCAATTCGTCTCTCTGACCGCACCGTTTTCGAGGAGAAGAATCGTGATCTCTAGCAAGCTGACGCATCTACGCACCGGACGACGCGGGTTCGCTCCGCGACAGGGGCTCCTCGCGGCTCTCATCCTGCTGTCGGCAGCGGGCTGTTCGACGGTCTACTATTCGGCGTGGGAGAAGCTCGGGTACGAGAAGCGCGATCTTCTGCGCTCCAACGTCGAGGACGTGCGTGAGGATCAGGAGGCAGTCAGTGAGCAGTTCGTCAATACGCTGGAGCGGATTCGCCAGCTTTACGGGCTCGAGGCAAGCGAGCTCGAAGCGGCCTATGATCGCTTCAAGGCGGCTTATGAGAAGAGTGAAAACAAGGCTGCGGCCTTGCGCGAGCGAATCGACAAGGTCGAAGAGGTCGCCGGAGATCTGTTCGCAGAATGGGAGAGGGAGCTCGGCGAGATCTCCGATGCGAGCCTGCGAGCGAAGAGTCGGCTGCAACTCGACGAGACGAGACAACGATACGCACGCCTGGCCGCAGCTCTCGCGCGTAGCGAAGCGGGCCTCGATCCTGTTCTTCAGAGCTTCAAAGACCAGGTGCTATTTCTGAAACACAGCCTGAATGCCCAGGCGCTTGGGAGCCTGGAGGCGGAGATGGGAGCGATCGAGCGTGACGTCGAGCGGCTGATCGAGGATCTCGAGGTGTCGATCCGCCAGGCCGACACTTTCATTCGCGAGCTGCCGCAGTAGCGGCCACGCGCGGTCGGGACGCAAGCGGATCGGCTGCGTTTCAAGGGCCCACAGGCGCTGCACTGCCGGCGGCTGTCATGAAGACGAGAGCGAAGCCGACGATGAGCATCGTCGCCAGGCCGCCGATAAGCCAGACGGCCAGGCGCCGGGGTCCCTGGCTCAGCGGGATCATGCATTTCACGAGGGCATTGGCTGTCACGGCAATGAGGATGCCGAACGTTCCGGCATCGAGCGATAACGAGCCGTCTTGCACCCACTTAGCGAGTGTCAAGGCAACAGCTGATGCGCTGGCCAGGCCGCCGAGAAAGCTCGCCAGGTAGACGCCCGGCTCTCCGAGCGAGATCTCTGCGACGCGCACCAGAAAGAGAATGGCGACGAAGAAGAGAGAAAACTTGAGAGCTGGCATTAACGAGTAGGGATTCGCCAGCGGCAGCTCGAAGTCGCGGTGACGTTCGCGAGAACGGAGCGAAAGCAACCAGGCGCCGAGAAAACCGACCACGGTCATCGCTGCTAAAGGTATGAAGAGGCGCCTCGCAAAGGCCGTGTCGAGGACTGCGACGAGTAGCAAAAGTCGTGGGAACTGCACCGCGTTGGCGGCGACCGCGGCGACGCCGAGGATTCGTGCCGACTCGGGCGACTGCCGCGCCCGGACCGCCAGGGACATGGTCGTTGCCGGTGTCGAGATGACTCCGCCGAGAAGCGACGAGGCGAGAAGACCGCGCCGCCGGCCGAGAACGCGCATCAGGAAGTAGCCGACATAGCCGATCGTTGACACGAGAATGACCAAAAGCCAGGTCTTGGCTGGATTGAAGAAGCCGTAGGGCCCCAGTGTGCGGTCCGGCAACAGCGGGTAGATGACGAGGACGACGGCCAGGAACTTCAGCGTGTCGAAGAGCTCGCGCTCGCTGATCGACTCGCGGATGAATGCGTGAATCGATTCCTTGCTGGCGAGCATGATGGTCAAAACGATCGCCGTCGAGAGGGCCAGGAATTCGTGGCGATGGACGAGAACGCCGAGCCAGAAGACGAGAAGCGCAGCGGTTTCTGTCGTCAGGCCGAGGCTGTGCTCGCTTTCGCGGTAGTAGCCGATGGCGACTAAGGCGGTGAGTGCTGCGAAAGACGCGAGGCTGACCGCAAGTTGATCGAAAAGGCCGCACACGCCGCCGAGCAGCGCGAAGGCGGCAAACGTGCGCACGCCGGCAGTGTGCTTTTCTCCCGGTTGGCGTGCCTTGTAGCGCTCGATGCCTACCAGAAGGCCGATGGCGAGCGCTTCAGCGACCAGGCGGGCGTCGGTGATGTCGAATGGCAGTCGATCCACTCGCGAGTCTCCTTGGGGAGAAAATGTAGCATGCGGCGGGCAGTCATTCTCGCGACAATGCTGGACCGGCAAGAGAGTTGCATGCTTTTTCACCGCAGAACGAACACGCTAAAAGGAGAACCCATGAACCGATCGATTGCCCTGGCTGTCGTTGTCTTCACGGCAGCGAGTCTTTCGCTGGCCGAGCGCGCCGCCGCCAAGGTTCCGCCAGATGAGAAAGTCCGCATCGCTGCGGAAGTCTATGAAGAGCTGCTGAACGTCCCTGAACGTGAAGTACCGCGCGAGCTGGTGCAAGAAGCGAAGTGCGTGGCGATCATCCCAGGCGTGATCAAGGGTGCCTTCGGCTGGGGAGGTCGCCACGGGCGAGGTGTTCTCACCTGCCGCACGAGCGCGGGGAGCTGGAGTCCGCCCATCTTCGTGACTCTCTCGGGAGCGTCCTTCGGCTTGCAGATCGGAGCTCAGTCGACGGATATCGTGCTGTTCTTCATGAGCGAAAGAAGCGTCCGCTCGCTGCTGAAGAGCAAGTTCACCCTGGGCGGAGATGTGAGTGTGGCCGCGGGACCGCTCGGCCGGAGTGCCGAGCTGGGAACCGACATCCGCTTGCGAGCCGAGATCTATTCATATGCCAAGTCGCGTGGCCTGTTTGCCGGTATGTCGGTGGAAGGGGCCCGTCTGGCCCCGAAGCAGGAATTGATCGACAAGTACTACGGCGAGCGCATCTGGCCGGACGAAGTGCTTTTTGGTCGCGGTGTGTCGAACGTGCCGGTTGAGAGTCGGAGGTTGATCGAAGCGCTGAAGTAGCGTGCCGAGACGTCTTGCTCTCGAGACTTTAGGTGCCGGACTCCGGCGTGGTACTGAAGCGAGCTTGAAGCTCTTTGAGCTCTCCCTCGACGGCGGAAAACTCGCTCAGCACTCCGTCGACGCGCTGGATGAGGTTCTCGACGACCCCGGAGCGGGCATCGCGCTCGAGAGCGTTGCACATTTTGTAGAGGCGATGGGCACCGACGGTGCTGCTGGCGGACTTGAATGAGTGTGTCC
>JAOTUP010000048.1 GCA_029863825.1 Acidobacteriota bacterium
CGAGATGAGTGCCCGCAACGTATGTGATGCGGTGCTCGAGCGTGTGCGCACCGAGGATGGCGACGACTTCATCCTGGTCAACTTCGCCAACACCGACATGGTCGGCCACACGGGGAAGCTGGATGCCGCAATTCAGGCCGCAGGAACCGTCGATGGGCTCGTCGGCGAAATCGTCGACGCGGTCCTCGAGCGTGGAGGTGCCCTGATCGTCACCGCCGACCACGGCAACGCGGAGCAGATGTGGGATCCGGTCACCGAGGCACCCCACACCGCGCACACGACCTACGACGTCGAATTGATCGTCGTCGCGGCCGAGCACGTGGCCGACGCGACCGGCAACGCGGACCATCCCTCCGCCGCTCTCCGCTCCGACGGCCGCCTTGCCGACGTCTTCCCGACGGTGCTCGAGATCCTGGGCCTCGAGAAGCCCGCCACCATGACGGGCCGGTCGCTTTTCGAGGTCAGTTCTTCCGCTTCTTGAGCTTGCTCTTGACCTTGCCGTTGCCGTCAGTGAGCTGCGGGAACGACGACTGCCACCGCTTGCGAAACGTATTGACCTTCGTCTTGGCGCCGCCGGAGACCGGCTGACCGCTTGTGCCGATGACGAGAAAAGCCGTCTTGAGCGTCTTTCTCGCGTCCTGCCACGACGGATCGCGATCTCCTTCAAAGGCGATGACGTCGTCCAGTGTTACGTCGACGCGAGTGCCGAAGAAATTGTCGCTGAGGCGCGGATTGGATTCCCGATTGGCGTTCGAGGTTTCGTCGCTGACGTAGAAAAAATCCGGAACCTCTTCCGGCGCGATGAGACCCATCAGATACTGGTCCAGCAAGCTGTATTTCTCTGTCGCCGCGACAGTCGAGAACGTGCCATCCCCGTTGTCACGAATATCGTTGCCTTCCATGACCGACGCGTCGCTGTCGAAGAAGTAGTTCCAATGCGCCCGCTGCCTTCCGAGCAGCCAATCGGATACCTGGCCATCGGAGTCGATGAAGTTGACGAAGGCCAGAAACCGATGCCCGGCCTCGTGCGCGATGAGTGACAGCGTCGAGTCCGGATCGAGGAATTTCGTCGTCGGATCGCTTGGGTAACGCGACAGGTCGCCCATCTGCACGAAGGTCTGGAAGCGCTCCGCGCCTCCGATAACCTCGGTCGCGTCGTAAATGTCACGGCCGATCCCTCTGACTTCATTGCGCAGCGTAAACGAGTAGGCAAACGCGTTGCCGAGATCGACATCGAAATCCGCCCAGACGAGGAGAATGTCGTAGTCGTCACGGAAGTGGGTCAGAAACGTGCTGGCAACACCCAAGTCATCGATTTGAACCGAGAGTCCGAATCGTTCCGCTACCGCGTTATCGCGTCTGCCAAGTGGCAGCTCGGTCGAGAGATCGAGCAGATCGAGCAGATCGGAGCCGCCGGGAGAGACGCCGACGATGCCTTCCTCAGCATCGAGGTTGGCGTAGGCAAAGGTCACGCGGCCATTGGCATAGAGCGTCACCTGAAATGTATTGCGGTTGACCGCGTCGAACTCCGGCACCTCCCACCAAGTCATGCGAACGAAGTCGCTCTGATTGTCGACGAAGACACCGGCATCACCGATGGCGGCACCGGGGTCGAGATCGTCGAAGAACGCCGCGATACGAGGCGGGCCGTTGAGAAAGCGAGCCAGGCTGCGCTCGCTCGAAGCGCTCTCGCCGCCACCGAAGGTGAGATTGCCATCCGAGTTGAGATAGACCTTGCGGTAGCGGGTGCCGAAGAACTTGAACGAGAAACCGAGCGGAACCTCGACCGTGTCGTCGTCTTCAATCGAGATCTTCTCGCCGCGGTCGGGATCGACATCGCCACGGAAAACCGATGTCTTGACACCCTTCTTCTTGCGCTTGTACTGCACACCACTCCCGCTCAGATCGAAAGGATTCGCATCGCTCACCAGCGTGCCGTCGTCGTCGACGACGACGATATTGCCGACCTTCTGCACATCCGGTCCAGTTGCGGCGGCAAACGAAGCGGTCTGATGGTCGGCCGGTTCCCGTCGCGCTCGCTGGCGCTCGAAGAGCCGATGCTTGGCGTAGGCGATTGCCAGATGCGTCTCTTCCCGACCGCAACCAAGAACGTCACCGCGCGTGTGGCCCTCGTCGGCCGCAGACAGCGGCATGGCGACAGCAACGAACAAAAAAGCGGTGAACAACTTGCGTATGGACAGCATCTCTCGAACTCCCGAAGTGAACCCAACCACAAGAACGTTCCTCTTCATAGCACTAATTCTACTCTTTGCCGTGCGCAAGACGCGCCACTCGGGCACCGGCGGGTTTTCACCGCCGGTCTGAACTCCAACAAACGATAGAATCTATAGGCTTGCTCATTCCGTCCATTCCCGACATGCTCGCGAAGCCCGCTCGCCATGCCGGTACTTGACGATGCGACGATGAACACCGCTCACACTGGACCGCAGAAGTACGTCGTCATGGGCGCCGGAGAGGTGGGCTTCCACCTTGCCCGCACGCTGTCTCTCGAGGGTCACCTGGTGACGGTGATCGAGATCAACCCCCTCAAGCAGGAGCGCATCGACGAAGAGCTGGATGTCTTCACCGTCGGTGGCAACGGCGCGCATCCCGCGGTTCTCAAAGCGGCCGGCGCGGACTCGTGCGAGCTCTTCATGGCCGTGTCGTCCTCGGATGAAGCCAATTTCACCGCCGCTGCGGTAGCTAAACACATGGGCGCCGCGCGGACCGTAGTCCGCGTCGGTGTCGCCCAGGAGGTGATTGCCGATCGCCGACTGTACGAAGCGCTCTTCGGCGTCGACCTGCTGCTTTCGACCGAGCTGTTGACGACAACTCGCATTCTCAACAGCATCCGTGGTCACAACACCGTCGCCGTCGAGTACCTCGCCGAAGGCAAGGTTCAGCTGCGCAAGATCCATCTCCATGAGGACTCACCGCTCATCAAACATCGTCTTCGTGATCTCACGCTGCCAAAGGACAGTCTCGTTGTCGCCCTCTACCGAGGGGATGAGCTCATCATTCCATCGGGTGATGACATTGCCTTGCCCGGCGACGATGCGTTGATCCTGGGGACCCGCGATGTGGTGGGCCAGGCGGAGCGCCTGCTCAGCCTCGGACGCGAGCGCATCGGCAGCGTCGTCATCGCCGGCTGCGGCTCGACCGGGAGGACCGTCGCGGATGCGCTCGAGAGACTCAAGGTCAAGGTCAAGATCATCGAGAAAGATCGACCTCGGGCCAAGAAGCTCGCTTCCACGTATCCCGACTTCGAGGTCGTTCACGGCGACGCCACCGACCTGCAGCTATTGAAGGCCGAGCGCGTAGCAGGCGCGCAGACCTTCGTCGCTCTCACCGGCGAGGATGAAGGCAATCTCATGGCCTGCCTGCTCGCCCAGGAGCTCGACGTGCCACAAGTCCTGGCTCTCGTGCAGCGTGCCGAGAGCTCAAAACTGTGGGAGCGGCTGGGTCTTCTCGATGTCTTTTCGCCGCGAGCGCTGGCCTACGAGAAGATCCGTGAGTACATCGAAAACGACTACAGCGCCAACATCGTCTCGTTGCAGCGCGGTGCCGCCTTGGTCCTGGAACGTCGTTTGGCCGCAGCCAGCCCAGCGGCCGGTGTCTCGTTGGCGGAGATGAATCCGCCCCGAGGATTGATCGTCGGCGCGGTCGTCCGCGGCGAGCGAGTCTTCGTGCCGCGCGGTAGTGATCGACTCGAAGTGGACGATCTCGTCATTCTCTTCGTGCGCGAAGAAGAGGTCGATACCGTACGTCTTCTCTTTCCCGGACGGGATCGCACTTAACGACGTGAATCTTCGATCCGCCGCCCATTTTCTCGGCCGTCTCGTGCTGCTCGTCGCAGCCGCTGAGCTTGTCCCCATGGCCTGCTCTGCCTTCTACCAAGAGTGGCTGGCGGTTCGCGCGTTTCTGGTCTCAGCGCTGATCGCGGCACTCGTCGGCGTGGTGCTCATGCGCTTCGGCCGCCAACGAGGCGAAGCCTACCGGCGCGAAGGCATCCTGGTCGTTGCCGGCGGCTGGATCCTTGCATCCATCCTGGGCGCCATCCCGTACATTCTCACCGGCGCCTTGCTCAACCCGATGGACGCCCTCTTCGAGTCCGCGTCCGGATTTACCACAACCGGGGCCTCGGTGATGACCGTCATCGAGGTTCACGGTCGCGGAATCCTCTTCTGGCGCAGCTTCAGTCAGTGGCTCGGTGGCATGGGGATCGTCGTGCTCTTCGTCGCCTTGCTGCCGGAGCTCGGTCCGGGGGCGCGCTTTTTGTACAAGCTGGAAGTGCCCGGCCCGTCGGCCGAAGCCTTGCAGCCGCGAATCCGTGACACCGCGCTCGTCCTGTGGAAGATCTACCTGGCGTTGACGGCTCTCGAGACGTTGTTTCTGATGCTCGCCGGGCTCGACCTCTACGATGCCTTGACGCATACGTTTTCCACTCTCTCGACAGGCGGCTTCTCGCCGCGAAACGCCTCCGTCGCCGCCTTCGGATCGCCCGTCGTCGAGATCATCATCATCGTCTTCATGTTCCTTGCGGGCGCCAACTTCTCCCTTTACTTTAGGGTCTGGCAGCTCAAAGGATGGAACCTGCTGCGCGACACGGAGTTCCGACTGTACACATCCATCTTCGCCGGCGCGACGGCCTTCGTCACCTGGAACTTGCTACGCAGCGACACTTACGAACACGTTGGCCGCGCCATTCTCGACTCCCTGTTTCAGGTCATCTCCATCCTCACGACGACCGGCTTCGCGACCGCCGATTTCGATGCTTGGCCCGCTTTCAGTCGCATGCTTCTCATCGCCCTGTTTTTCGTTGGCGGCTGTGCCGGATCGACCGCTGGCTCGATGAAGGTCATGCGCATGGTCATCGGCCTGAAGTCGGCGCTGCGAGAGGTGCGCTTGATCTTCAGTCCCAACTCGGTGCTCAGGATCTTCGTCAGCGGCAACCGCGTACCCGACTCTGTGGTTCGCAGTGTCGCCGGCTTCTTTATCCTCTACTTGAGCACCTGGGCTCTCGGGGCTCTCTTCCTCTCTCTCGGCGGTCCCGACATCATCACCGCCGCTACTGCATCAGCTGCGACAATCGGCAACATCGGACCCGGACTGGGTGCTGTCGGGCCGACTCAGAATTTCGCCTTCTTCGGCGCCGCCGACAAGGCGCTGATGGTGCTGCTGATGTGGCTTGGGCGACTCGAGATCTACGCGATGGCAGCGCTTTTCTTGCGATCCTACTGGAAGCCCTAGTCTTGAGATCGCCGGGCTACGCAAAGAGCGTCGGCGCTTGGATCTCCGGCGGTGGATCCTCGGGATCGAGCACTTCGCCATCGACCTCCCGGAACCGGCCGCGTCCGAGATTGAGCAGGCACCTGTTTCGCCCTTGCCTCTTGGCCTCATACAGCGCCACATCCGCCAGCTCCAGGAGCTCCAGAGACTCCTTCACGTGGAGCTCTGGAAACGCCGCGACGCCGGCACTCACGCGCAACGGAATCTTCTTGCCGTCGACTGTGAAGACGTGATTCTCAACCGCATGGCGCAACCTTTCCGCCACCGCCAGGGCCGTCACACCGTCAGTCTTTTCCAGAACGACCGAGAACTCCTCTCCGCCGTAGCGGCAACACAAGTCGTCATCGCGCTGCTGCTCTTCGAGCAAACGAGCCATTGCCGTCAGCGCCATATCACCGGTGGCATGGCCATACTTGTCATTGATCCGCTTGAAGCGGTCGAGATCGCACATGATGACCGCCGCCGCAACACCCTCCTGCTGCGAGCGGCGAAAAGCACGATGCAGGCGCTCTTCGAGTGCCCGTCGGTCCGGCAGACCGGTCAGCGGATCATGCCTCGCCTCCCGATCCAGGACGGCGCCCAGAATGGACGACGTCATCTCCGGTAACAGCGCATCGAGCCACTCTTCGGCATCGTCGTCCAGGCGCCGCGGGTCGCACCAAAGCCGCAAGCGGCCGACCGTGCGCTCACCGCTCGCCAGTGTCCTGGTGAGGATCTTCCACGACGCCCGACGATGAATGCCGGGCAACGGCGGCGGCTCGGCTGGCGGGTCGGGACGGCCCTCCCGGACCATACCCTCAGGGCCCGACCACCATCCATCCTGCCATCCCCCATCCCCTGCAAGCTGGAAGTGGAACCACGAGAACGGAACGACTCGGCGGCACTCGGCAAAGATCTGACGAGCTATCGACAGCAGATCGGACTCGCCGAAGATGATGCGGTGACCGGCCAGCTGCAGCTCGCGCAATCGCCGTGCCTGGCCGGAAGCAACACGAAAGAGCCTTTCGCGACGGACCAGCTCGACCGCACACACAGTCACCGCCGCCAGCAGAAGCCACGCGGGTCGTGGCCCGAGAGTCACCGCGGCTGCCGCGGTCACCGTTCCTACCGCCCAGGCCGATGCCTCATACACCAGACCCTCGGTGAGATCTCGCCATGGGACATGGCCCCCTGAATCGACTGCCTGTGCGATTTCGAGAACAGCCAACACGGCAAGATAGGCGCTCCCTGCAGCCGCAGCAGCACCGTAGAAACCCGGCTCGACTGCCTCCAGGCTCCCGTTGCCGAGAGTCCAGGCCACCCAGCCAGCCGCCAGTGCAGCGGCCAGCTGGGACGCCGACGCGCCCAGGAGCCGGCGCCAGCGCTGGAATCGCTCACGAGTCGTCCCGGCCAGCTGCCCGTCGACGAGAATGGCCGCCAGGAACGTCGTCACGCCGAAAACGGCGGTCACGAAAGGACCATAGAAGAAAGCTGCACAGGCAAGGCCTGCGGCACCCAGTACCAGTCCACTCTCGACATGCGGGCGAAACACCGCGGCCGTTGCCGTCAAGAGCCACAGCACG
This sequence comes from Acidobacteriota bacterium, assembly GCA_029863825.1. Classification (GTDB taxonomy): domain Bacteria; phylum Acidobacteriota; class Thermoanaerobaculia; order Multivoradales; family JAHEKO01; genus JAOTUP01. The sequence continues at coordinate 6,852 of JAOTUP010000048.1, forward strand.
ACGATCCATCGATCGAGCGGTGGTGACGCCACCGCCGGGCTTTCGAGAAAAGCCGTTGCCGCCAGGCCCGCAAGCGACACGCCAAGCACGATCCATGCGGATCGCTGTTTGAGTGAATGCAGTACGCTTTGCATCGCTGACATATTGCCCGTCTTTTAAGCGTCGCCCGATCGTACGCCCGACGATCCAAGCGTGCAACGGAATCGGCAAGAAAACTGGCGCACTTCAGGGTTTGCCAGTCTCTCCAGCCGAGAGTCGTTCCCTGCCGATAGACTCGATGTTATCTGTGGCGTTGCTGGCGGCTTCCTGCTCATCCGCCTGTCGACATCCGCTGCCGGATCTTCGAATGACGGTTCCTATTCATTTGCCATCGCCGCCCTGGTTCGTCGGCCATCGCGGTGCAGCCGGCTCGGCTCTGGAAAACACGCTCGGTTCGTTGCACGCAGCGGTTGCCGAAGGTGTCGACATGATCGAGGTGGACCTGCAGCTGAGCGCCGACGAGAACCCGATTCTCTTTCACGACTGGGATCTCCGTCGCCTGGCAGGGCGAAGCGAGATCATCGAACGCACATCTCTTGCGCGTCTGCAGCAGGTCGAGCTGCCCGATCCGTTCGGCGGTGACACGCTCCGCATCGCCACGCTCGAGGCGGCACTCGCTGCGGTTCCCCACGACTTACCGCTCAATCTCGAGCTCAAGCGTCGATTTCACGACCCGGCCCGCGTAGCCGAAGTGCTCACCGGAACGCTTGCACCTGACCGTCAGATACTGCTGTCGAGCTTCGACTGGAATCTCCTGCTGGAAATCAGGCGTCGTCTGCCGGATCTGCCGGTGGCGCCCTTGGGTCGATTCAAGTCTCGAGAGCTTCTGGCCATGGCCAACAAGCTCGGAGCCTTCAGCGTTCACGCCCACCGCGAGCTCGCGCCGCAACTCCTCGAAGACGACGAAGCGCGGCAGCGGCCGGTCGTCGCCTACACCGTCAACGACCCGGCAGAGGCTCGCTCTCTCTTCGCCAGCGGTGCAGCCGGCGTCTTCACCGACGTGCCGGGGCTGCTTCGGAGCTCTGTCGAAGCATGACCGGAAAGCGCCTCGTCGCCGTCATCGATCAAGGCTCGTCCAGCACCAAGGGAGCGGTCGTCGGTCGCGACGGCCGGCGATTCGACGAGATCACTCATCCGGTGGCGCTGGAATCCTCGGGCCTGTCAGTACGGCACGACGCGAGAGAGCTCGCGGCCTCGGTGCGAGCAGTGTTGGATCCTCTGATCCATCGCCATGAAGTCGCCGCGATCGGTCTCACGTGCCAACGCTCGACCTGTCTTCTCTGGGACCGGGACAGCGGCCGTCCACTGACGCCGGCACTCTCCTGGCAGGACACCTCCCAGACCGAGACCATAGAGCGCCTCTCGCGTCATGCCGATCGCATCGCAGCGCTGACCGGATTGCGGCTGTCGCCGCACTATGCAGCGCCAAAGCTCTTGTCCCTCATGGATAGCCTCGCCGGAGGCCGGAAGCGCGCCGAAAAAGGAGAGCTCGTTGCCGGAACCCTCGACGCACACCTCGTTCGTCACCTCACCGGAATCGATGGTACCGAGCCGGGGCACGCCGGCCGCACGCTTCTGTACGATCTCGAACGCGGTGCCTGGAGCGCCGAGCTGGCCGGAATCTTCGACATTCCGACGAACGCACTGCCGCCGCTCCACAGAAGTTGTGGCGACTGGGGCCGCTATCGGGGCGTTCCGCTGACAGCGGTGGCCGGGGACCAGCAAGCCGCCCTTCTCGGTCACGGGGGATGGGGAGAGGGCGTCACCGCGGTCCATTTCGGCACCGGTGCCTTCGTCCTGACATCGACCGGAAACCGACTGCTGCGTCATCCGAACGCTCTCACCGCGGCTCTCGCCTCGACATTTACCACGTCCGGATTCCAGATCGAAGCTTCGGTCAACAGCGCCGGAAGCGCCGTGGACTGGGCTCGTCGCCTGGGCGGAGAGAGCCTCGATGACTGGCACGAACGCAATCTGGACGCGGATTCACTGCCTTTCGTCCTGCCGGCTTTTCGCGGCGTCGGCGCACCCTGGTGGAGATCCGACGCCCGGGCCGTGGTGTCCGGTCTCAGCCTC
>JAOTUP010000510.1 GCA_029863825.1 Acidobacteriota bacterium
AGGATTCATCTCATACGGCAACGGAGTCAGGTTCTCGATCCCGGTCTCGGTGACCAGGCAGAGATCCTCGAGCCGCACTCCGTACCCCGCATCGGCGTCATAAAGGCCGGGCTCCAGCGTAAAGACATCTCCGAGCTCCAGAATCCCTTCATCGCCCGCGTTCTGTGCGAAGCTCGGATACTCATGAAGCTCGAAGCCGACACCGTGGCCCAGCCCGTGAACATACCCCTGGGTCGTCCCCGGGTGAGAGATCGGTGTGGCAAATCCGGCACGCGAAAACGCGTCGCATGTCAGCTGCTGTAACTCCCAACAGCAGCGCCCTACCCGCGCTTCTCGGTGAGCTCTCTCGACCGCGTCCACTACCTGCCGGTGCGCCTCATCGACAGTTGCCGACGGCTCCCCGAGGACAAATGTGCGAGTCAGGTCGGCGAACAGCTCGCCCTTCGGGAACAGGTCGATAACGATCGTCTCACCCGATTCCAAGATTCTCTCGTCCGAGCCTTTAGTGTGTGGCACTCCGGCTGCCGCTCCCGCCGCCACGATGTTGCCCTCTGGCTGATCCAGGCCGCCGGAAGCCAGGGATACGGAGATCTCCCGGCGCAGCCTGCCCGCAGAGAGCGGCTCTCCCTCCCAGTGGAGTGTTTCGTTACGCTCGACGGTCGCCGCCAGAATGGCCGCAGCCCGGGTCATTGCCGCGCACACGCCGCTCGCGGCTCGCCGCGCGGCTTCAGCCTGGCGTCCGCTTTTGCGCTTTCGATACCGCAGCAGAAGCACTCGGCCGTCGATAAAGCGCCATCCCTCGTCTTCGAGAGCCGACAGTGCGCCGTGCGAGATGCCGGCTGCCAGCCGACCACCCACGGCCATTGTCGTCGGCTCGAGTCCCGAGGCTTCGAGTCCGCGTCGCAGCACGGACGACCAGAATCCGGCTGAGAACCCGTGACGCGCACGCGCGCGCTCGACTTCGAGGAGACTCGAGTCGAGAAGGGAGAGTCCGGTCGCCGCCGCCTCCTCGCGCTCCATCTCGGTCAGATAACCGAGTCTCCCCACGCTCGAGAGCGGCAGCACGAGGAAAGACTTGCCGAGATGAGCGTCGCCCACGAAGGCCGCCAGATCCGGATCGCGGCTCGACTCCGCGACTACCAGCAGTCCTCCGCAGGAGAGATCAGCAAGTCCTTCGAAGATGCTCCAACTCAACGCCCGAAGAGGAGTCAGGCGTTTCTGTTGATGAAATCCTCGAACGCCGACTTCGGCATCGCGCCCAACATCCGGTCAGCCACCTGACCGTTCTTGAACAGCACGAAGGTCGGGATGCTCGAGACCTGGAACTTGACGGCCAACTCCTGATTCTGATCGACGTTGACCTTGGCGATGCGCACGCCCTGCTTTTCCGTCGCCAGCTCATCGAGGACCGGCGCCACCAAACGGCAGGGACCGCACCACTCGGCCCAAAAATCCACCAGCACAGGTTTTTCGGAGTTCAGAACCTCGTTCTCGAAGTTGTCCTTCGTCACCTGGATGATTGCGTCACTTGCCATGAGTCTGCTTCTCCTTCGAGTTCGATTCGCTGCATTCAACACGCGGAGTCCTGAGGAATATTCCGGACACCCGAGTCTATCTCACGTCGGCGCAGTGGCCGAGAAGCGGCGCCGGGCTTCCGCGACATCGCGCGCAATCTGTCGCCGAAGTTCGTCCACCGAGTTGAAGCGCCTTTCTCCGCGAAGACGATCCAACATCTCGATCACTACGGAACTGCCGTACAGATCGCCCTCGAAGTCGAGAATGTGGCTCTCGAGCGTCGGCTCCCTGTCGCTGTGCAGTGTCGGGCGCAGGCCGACGTTGGTGACCGCGCACAAAAGCTCACACCTTCTCCGCTCACCGTCCGATCGCCTCTCAACCTCGACTCGAGAGCGGTAGACTCCGAAAGCCGGCAGCAGCTCGTTATCCAGCTCGAGATTTATCGTTGGCCACCCGAGCTTTCGCCCCATCGCGTCCCCGTGAATGACA
>JAOTUP010000049.1 GCA_029863825.1 Acidobacteriota bacterium
CCGGCCGTCAATGTTGGGATCTCGGTGTCGCGCGTCGGCGGTAACGCCCAGATCAAGGCAATGAAGAAGATCGCCGGAACCTTGCGGCTGGATCTCGCGGCGTTTCGCGAGCTCGAGGCGTTTGCGCAGCTCGGCACCGAGCTGGATGCCGCCAGCCAGCGTCAGCTGGACCGTGGTGCGCGAATGGTCGAACTGTTGAAGCAGCCGCAGTATCGGCCGTATCCGATCGAGGAGCAGGTCGTCAGCATGTTCTCCGGCACCAAGGGGTTTCTCGACAAGCTGCCGGTCGCCCAGGTGGCGGTCTTCGAGCAGGAGCTCATAAAGCACCTCCGGCGCGAGCATCCGGAGGTCTTGGCCGAGATCCGCGAAGAGAAGCAGATTTCGGACGAGCTGGCGGACACTATCGGCAAGATCGTCACGGACTTCAAGGGCCATCATCTGAAGACCGACGCGGCCTAGGGCAACGGATTCATGGCTAACCGAAGAGTTCTCGTCAAGCGGCGCAAGGCGGCGCGCAACATCCGCAAGATCACGCGGACGATGCAGCTCATCTCCACGGCGCGATTCCAGGCGGCTTTCAGCGCCGCCGTCGCCGGGCGGCCGTACACGGATAAGCTGGCCGAGTTGGTCGGCAATCTCGCTCGGGCAGCCAAGGGGCTGAAGCATCCGTTGCTGCAGAGGCCGCCGGAGGAGAGGCGATCGGCACTCGTAGTGCTGACGAGTTCGCGCGGCCTCTGCGGCGGGTACAACACCAATGTGTTGCGCTTGGCGGTGGAGCACTGTGACACGAAAGCGGATTCCGGTGCCGATGTCGAGCTCGACGTCGTAGGGAAGAAGGGTATCGCCTACCTCAAGTATTTGCGTCGCGAGGTTGCCGAGGAGATCACGACGATCAGCGACCGACCTCGCTTCGAGGAGGTCGAGCCGCTGGCCAACACCATGATGCAGCGGTTCGTCGCCGGCGAGCTCGATTCTGTTTGGATCGTCTACATGAAGTTCATCTCAGCCGGTAAACAGCGACCGGTGGTCGAGCGTCTCCTGCCGTTGTCTCCGGAAGAGACGCTCGGAATCAAGGGTGAGCCGCGTGGAAGTCAAGTGCAGTACGAGTTCTCTCCGGCGCCGGAAGAGCTTTTGGAAGAGCTGTTGCCGGCAACCGTGCGCGTGCGCTTGTACCAGGCGTTTATGGATGCCGCGGTCAGCGAGCACCTGGCGCGGATGGTGGCGATGAAGGCCGCCACCGATGCGGCGGAGGAGATGATCCGCCGCTTGACGTTGCAGTACAACCGGGCGCGACAGACACAGATTACGATGGAGCTTCTCGACATCGTCGGCGGCGCGAATGCCCTGACGTAGGAGTCGGAGCACGAGAGAGTTTGCGAAAGGCGAGGGCGTAGCATCATGAGTAACAGCAACGACGGCCGGGTCAGCCAGGTGATTGGTTCGATCCTGGATGCGAGATTCCCGGAGGACCATCTTCCTCCCATCTACAATGCCTTGAAGATCGACGTCGAAAGAGAAGTGTTGGGTGAGAGTCGAACCGAGACGTTGTGGTGCGAGGTGGCACAGCACCTCGGTGGCGGCCGGATACGAGCCGTGGCGCTCGACTCGACCGACGGCGTCCAGCGAGGGGCTAGGATCCACGACACCGGCAAGCCGATCACGGTGCCGGTAGGGGAAGCCACCCTGGGTCGGGTGTTCAACCTCGTGGGTGAGCCGATCGACGATCGTGGCCCGGTGACGGTCGACGACTACAAGTCGATTCATCGTGAGCCCCCCGAGCTACCGGACCTGTTGGCCAAGACCGAGCTTTTCGAAACCGGCATCAAGGTGATGGATCTGCTCTGCCCGTTAGTGCGCGGCGGCAAGGCCGGGCTTTTCGGGGGAGCGGGCGTCGGCAAAACGGTCATCATCCAGGAGCTCATCGCGCGGTTAGCGCGATTTCACAGCGGCTACTCGTGCTTCGCCGGCGTCGGCGAGCGGACACGTGAAGGAAACGATCTGTGGCTCGAAATGCAGGATGCCAAGATCGGGGATACGGGGAAGAGCGTTATCGATCAGACGGTGATGGTATTCGGACAGATGAACGAGCCGCCCGGGGCACGTTTGCGCGTGGCTCTGTCGGCCCTGACGATGGCCGAGCATTTCCGTGATCAAACGGGCGTCGACACGCTACTCTTCATCGACAATATTTTTCGCTTCTCGCAGGCGGGCTCAGAGGTGTCGGCGTTGCTGGGCCGAATGCCGTCGGCAGTGGGCTATCAGCCGACGTTGGGCACCGAGATGGGTGAGTTGCAGGAGCGCATCACGTCAACGAGGCACGGTGCCGTGACCTCGATTCAGGCCATCTATGTGCCGGCGGATGACTATACGGATCCGGCCCCAGCGACGGCCTTTACTCACCTCGATTCGACCGTCAACCTGGAGCGCTCCATCTCCGAGAAAGGAATCTACCCAGCTGTCGATCCGCTGGCGTCGTCGAGCCGGATCGTCGCACCGGAGTACCTCGGAGAGCGTCACTACAGAGTGGCACGCCAGGTGCAGCAGAGCTTGCAGCGTTACAAGGACCTGCAGGACATCATCGCCATCCTCGGCGTCGACGAGCTGTCGGAGGAAGACAAAGTTGTGGTTCGACGAGCCCGCAAGATCGAGCGCTTCCTCTCACAGGCGTTCTTCGTCGCCGAGCAGTTCACCGGTATGCCCGGTGTCTACGTGTCGCGTGACGACACGATTCGCTCGTTCGAGGAGCTGTGCGAGGGCAAGTGGGATCATCTTCCGGACCAGGCCTTCATGTATGTGGGCACGATCGAAGACGCTGCAAAGCGGGCTGAAGAACTGGCCAAGGAGTAGCCGGCGAGGATGACAGAAGGCAAGCTGTTCACGTGCTCGGTCGTGACCCCGGAGAAGATCGTTCTGGATCGCAAGGTCCGATTCGTTGCGGTGCCGGCTCACGATGGCGAGATAGGTTTTCTCACCGGACGAGCTCCACTGGTAGTCAAGCTGGATGTCGGCAGGCTGCGGGTGGAGAGCGATGAAGGCAGCGAGGAGCTCTTCATCGACGGTGGTTTCGCCGAGATGGTCGGTGACAAACTGACGATCCTCACCGAAGATGCTCGACGACCGGAGGAGTTGGACCGAGACGAGATTCTGACCGAGCGCCAAACGGCGGTGGCGCAGCCGAGCGTGAGCGACAAGGCATTTGCCGAGCGACAGCGAGCTTTGAAGCGATCGCGCACGCAGCTCAGGCTGTTGGACGAGTAGCGACCCCCGTCAGCGAGCCCTTGCCGTCAGAATACGATCCCGTCCCACCGCGTCCGCCGCTCTCCACTGATCCCAACGATCTCGAGCGGGTGCAAGCGCTGTTCTCGAGCGCCGCCCGAAGCTATTTTCGGAGCCCGTGGTCGTGGTGGGCTTGGAGCCTCATCCTTCCCGCCGCCGCCCTGATGACTCGCTGGGTGCAGCCGACCGCAGGCCCACGGGCGACGCTGTTCCTGTGGTCGGTCTTCATCCTCATCGGGGGCGTAATCGAAGGCGCCCTCATTGTGAGAGGTAGCGCGGTCACGGAGCGAACGCCTCTTGCCGGCTGGGTCCTGAGGACGCAAGGAAACCTCTCGCTGGTGGCAGTAGCGTTGTCTGTGCTCTTGCTCGTTCTGGGGCACGCGGAGTTCCTGCCGGCGCTCTGGCTGCTTCTCATCGGCCATTCTTTCTACGCTGTAGGAAAACTGTCCTTTCAGCCGCTGCGGACAGCGGGCGGCTTGCTTCAGGCAGGTGGCATCGTAGCTCTCGTTCCGCCTGTCGACGGTCTCATCGCTTTTGCCGCCTGCACCTTCGTCGCCTGCCTTTGGGTGGGCCTCGGCGTGCGCAGGGATCTCAGGTCTGAAGCAGCCTGACCCGACTGTCGCTCAGTCGGTCCGCCAGGGAGCGACCACGGAGGGCGAGGAACAGGAGAGGGGCTCCGCAGCCGACGACGGTGAGCGCTGCGCCGGCCCATCGAAGGATGCTTTGCTGGATCGACAGCGCCGTGTCATCAGAGTTTCGGGCCACGAGATCCATGAGCGCCATGCCGGGTGTTTGGCCCCAAAACGTCAGAGGCACGACATGGTAGAGAAACGAGAAACACACTGTGAAAAGCAGGTACGGAGGCAGCGCGGCGATTCGCGGTCGGACATCGAAGAGAAGTGAGCCGACAATAACCAGGCCCAGCGCTGCAGCAATGACCGTGAAATCCGCCAGGCCTGCCCGCAGCTGCCGGCCGAAGCCCACGGGCAGGGGCTCGTTACCAGGGTGCGTTCTCCGGGGCTGCTTCTCCTCGGCGACGTCGAAAGGGAGCAACTCCTGGCTTCCGGGCGGCCCCCCGGCGTCTGACGACAGGGGTTGCGGGTCACCCAGGGGGAGGTTGAGCAGTTCCCCGGATTCTGGAATCGGTCGCTGGCGTCTCATCGGCACCTACCGGAAGGGCAGGTATTTGACGAAGATCCGGTACAGGAGGTCGGGCGGCCGATTGCCGTAAGTCGCGGCGAACGCCTGGAGTCGCTGGATCTCGGAGTCGCTGCCGGCCAGTGACGCGGCTTCGTTGAGATTCTCGGTTGCCGCGAGTGGATCACCGCGTTGCAGATCGCGGACGGCGAGATTGAAGTAGCTGTCGATCATCAAGCGCAAGACGTCGAGGTTGCGAGGATCCTCCTCGTGCTTCAGCCAGAGACTGCGCAGCGCATGCGCCCATTCGCCCTGGCGGAAGATGTCGATTTGCGAGCGCAGTGGGTCCAGACGCTCGAGAGTCTCGGTTTGCAGTGCACGCGCGCCCTCATCGAGCTGTGCAACCTGAGAGGCGAGAGTGAAGTACTCCTCTGCAACGAGGAACTCGCGATTGGCGAAAGCCTCCCGAGCCTGGGCGATGAGCTCGTCGCGCTCCGCCAGCTGATCTTCCGAGGGCCCCTCGGCTTGTTCGCCATTGAGGACGGTTTCCCACTGCGCGATCAACGCCTGTGCTTCCGCATATTGCGGATGGGCGGGAGGAAGGCGCCGCAGTTGCGAGATAGCCATCGATGTGTCACCTCCCAGGTGCAGGCCCTGCGCGCGAACGATGGGGTCGATTCTGGGAACCCGAGGCGCAACAACCTGTTCGCCGGCGTTGGGAAAGAAGCGCCCCCAGTTACTGCGGAGAAACCATGTCCCGGCAATGGCGACGACGAAGACCAAGCCCGCGATGATGGCGACGGGGCGACGGCTCGCTGGTCGGCCCGCTGGCGCGACAGAGGGCTGCTGTTCCGGCTCGTACATGCCGCCATCGTCGTCCTCCGGGAGCGGTGCGAGATCGAATTCGCGGTCGGGAATGTCGCTGGGAAAGTCCTCGAGTGTGTCCGTCGAGGCGTCGCCTGGCGGCTCGATCTCGCTGAGCGGAGGCAATTCGGGCGGTTCGGCTTCGGAGCCGAGAGCCCCGGCGCTCAGCCGGTCGATGTGTTCCTGTGCGCCGAGATGATTCGGCTGCAGCTTGAGAACTGCATCGAATCGTTCTCTGGCTACCTCGAGGCTACCCGATTCCATGGCGGAGAGAGCATCGTGGTAGGTCTCTTCGACCTTGCGCTCGACTTCTGCTTTCAGCTTACGCGCCAATTCGATGCGGCGATTGGCCTCCGGATGGTCGATGTCGATGAGAAAGATCCTCGACCAGGCATCGATGGCGGACTGGTATTCGGCCTGGCCAAAGGCCTCTTGGCCTTCCGCCAGGAGCTGTCCGACTCGTTCCTCGCTCTCCTTGTCGAGCGCCGCTGCCGGCTCGCCGTCGGTCTCCTCGGTCCCGTCAGTCGCTTCGCCAGCCTCAGGTTCGGATTCGCTGGCAGCCTCCTCCTCGGCTTCCGGCTCTTCGCTCAGGGCGCTGAGGTCCAGCGCCGAGGCGAGAAGCGACGTGTCATCGGCGGCGGTCTCGCCCTCGAGGGCGCTGTCGTCGGTGACCGGAGACTGGAGCGCATCGGCCGCAAAAGGTTCGTCCTCTGGCTCTTGCTGCGGGTCCGGCTCCGGAGACGTATCGACCGATGCTTGCTGCGAGGGCGAGTCGGCGGCGGGCAGTGCCGCCGTAAGGGCATCGATGCCGGTCAGCACGGTGTCGGGGCTGTCGCCGCCAAGTTCATCGTCGACGAGGGTTTCGCCGCTCGAGTCATCGGTACCGAGTGGGACGTCAGAGTCGTCAGCCGGTTCCTCGGGGATTCTCAGGTCGTCGACGGGAACCGGGCCAGACTCTTTTTCGACGCGATCTTGCAGCAGCGTTGCAGGCTCGAACTGTGGGTCGAGCCGGCGGATGAAGTCGCAGCCCAAGAGAGCTTCTTCGCGCTTGCCTTCGGCGGCGAGATTGAGAGTGTGGTTGAAGGTTCCGAGGATCTTCTCCCGAATCTCTTCGGCGAGGGATGGGTTGCCTGGATAGCTCATTCAGCGGTTCTCTCGGATACGAAAATCCCCTGCTCCGCCGGCCGCCGGCGTGCGCCGCAGTCTAGCAGAGCGCTCTTCGAGCACGCCACTTCGGGCCTGCTGGAGAGAAGGCGAGGTCAGCCAGCCCTGCATAGCTCACGAAGTCGCCGAACCGGACCGCTCTGACCGGTTTCGGAGGATCTCCAGTAGTCGCTGCGGGAGGCCGCCGAAGCTACCGGACGACATGGTCACTACGACATCTCCGGGTTCGAGCCCGATCGCGATGTTTCGCGCCATATTCTCGACGCTCGAGAACAGCCGAGCCGGAATGCCGTGGGAGGCGAGGTCGCCGATAAGGCCCGCGGTGTCGAGCCGTTCGTCGTCGGCGAAGCGGGCGGCATGGAATACGGGCGCGAGCATCACTTCATCGGCCTGGCGAAAGGCTTGACAGTACTCGGCGAAATGGAGATTGCGCGCCGACGTGAGTGAACGCGGCTCGAAGATCGCTATCAGCTTCCTTCCCGGAAAGCGCGCCTTGAGTCCCGCCAGCGTGACACGAACCGCTGTCGGGTGGTGCGCAAAGTCATCGATGATGGTGATCTCGCCGGCGGTGCCGACCAGCTCCGCACGTCGCTTGACGCCCTCGAATCGGCTCATCGCGTGGGTGATTGCGTCGGGCGCCAAGCTGTCGGCGCGCGCCGCCGCCCACACTGCCAGAGCGTTGGTGGCGCTGTGCTCGCCCTGCATTGGCAGGGCAAGCTCGATCTTGCCGGCGTCTGGGTCTTCGAGCTGCAACCGGAGGCCGTCGGCGTTCTGCGAAAACGGTGCGAGTGGCCGCAGGTGATTGTCTTCACCCAGTCCGTAGAAGACAGTTTGGCACCTGGCGAGATGAGCGATCCGACGCACGCCCGGAGAATCTCCGCAGGCAACGAGGAGTCCGTTTGCGGGCAGTGTTTGCAGGAGCTCTTCATAGGCTGCGGATGCGGCCTTCTCGTTTGCGTAGAGGTCCGCATGGTCGAACTCGACGCTGGTAAGGATGAGGGTCTCGGCTCGATAATGCAGAAACTTGGGACCGCGGTCGAAGTAGGCGGCGTTGTATTCGTCGCCTTCGATGATGAAACGCTCACCATCGCCAAGGCGAAAGTTGGTGACCAGGTTCTTCGGAATGCCGCCGACCAGAAAGCCGGGCGCACGGCCGCAATCCTCCCACACCCAGGCGGCGAGAGAAGTCGTGGTGGTCTTGCCGTGAGTGCCCGCAACAACGAGCGGCCGCCGATTCTCGAGCAGAAAACGAGCGAGCGCCTGCGGCATCGAGACTTTCGGCAGCCCCATTGCCTCCACGGCTTCGACTTCGGGATTGGTTCGCGGAACAGCGTTGCCGACAATGACGAGGTCCGGCGCCGGCTCGAGATGAGCCGGATCGAATCCCGTGAGCGGTTCGATGCCGGCATCGGCGAGAATCGTCGACATCGGCGGGTAGAGTGGCCCGTCGCTGCCGCGAACCCGATGACCGGCTTCCTTCAGCAGGCAGGCTAGCGGCGCCATCCCGGTGCCGCCGATGGCAATCAGGTAGATGTCGAGACCTTGATCGTGCACGGGAGTGGCTCGCGCGGAGGCGGCAGTATAGCATTGCGTTTCGCACCCGCGGCGCGTCGAAGCAGAGGCCGCCGCAGCGTTGACATTGGTCGATGAGGAGCCAACCCGTGAAGAAACTCGAACTCGGAATAACCGTTCTCGCAGTCACCCTGGTGCCGACTCTGGTCCTGGCGCAACCGCGCGCCGTTGTCGTCGATCCGATCAAAGACGTCGGCGTCGTGAGCCGCGGTCAAAAGATCGATCACCGTTTCGAGATCCGCAACGAGGGGACCAGTGAGCTGACTATTCGTGAAGTGAAGCCGGCGTGTGGCTGCACCATCGCCGAGTTCGATCGCACGATTGCGCCGGGTGCGAGCGGGTCGCTTCACGCCGTTGTCGACACGAAGGACTTCCGCGGGCCGATCGCCAAATCGGTGACGGTGTTCACGACTGATCCCGAGAACGCCAAGTTCAATGTCGTGATCAAGGCCGATGTGCGCTCGCAAATCGAGACCCGGCCCGGGTATTCGCGGATGATCGTGGTGCAGGGCGAGCCGACGGAGATGAGTCAACAATGGCTATGGGCGAGCGAGGAACCCGATTTCGAGATCCGCAGCGTCAAGTCGCCTTATCCCTTCCTGCAAGTCGGTTTTCGTGAAGCGACGGAGCAGGAGCGCAAGAGCGAAGGTGCCAAGCGACAGTGGCTGGTCGAGATGACGTTGTCGCGGGATGCGCCGGTCGGACCACTCGCCGATCACGTGATCGTGCGGACCGATCATCCCCGCCAGCAAGAAGTGAGAATCCCGGTCTCCGGATTTGTCCGCCCGGTGGTTTCGGTTCGGCCGCGGGTGGCCAATTTCGGTCGACTCGAGCTCACGGGTCCCTTCTCCGCAGTGCTCGACGTCGAGAATCTGGGCTCGGGCAAGATCTC
>JAOTUP010000050.1 GCA_029863825.1 Acidobacteriota bacterium
GTACTCACGGTCGTGATGGTGATTCTAGGGTTTCTGTTCGCTGCCGTCGCCGGATATCTCGTCGGCCTGATCGGCAGCTCGAATAATCCGATTTCCGGCCTGACCCTTTCCACCCTGATCATCGCGGCGCTGGTCATGGTCATGCTGGGGGTGACCGGACCGGCAGGCGTGGCGGGCGTTCTGGCCGTTTCGGGCGTTGTGTGCTGCGCCTGTGGAATCGCCGGCGACATGATGCAGGACCTCAAGGTCGGCCATGTTCTGGGCGGGACGCCGTGGCGCATGGAGGTCGGTGAGATCATCGGTGTCGTGCCGGCGGCGCTCATGCTGCCTGCCGTCCTGCTGGCGCTGGACCAGACATACAAGATCGGCTCCGAACAGCTCTCCGCGCCGCAGGCTGGGCTCATGTCGCTCATGGCCAAGGGGATTGTGAGCGGGGAGATGCCGTGGCCGTTGGTGATTGCCGGCATGTTTCTGGCCGTCGGCCTGATCCTGATCAAGGCGCCATCGCCGATGCTCATCGCGGTCGGCATGTACCTGCCGTTCGCCGCCACTGCGGGTATCTTCGTCGGCGGGATCTTCCGCGCCGTCATGGACCGCGAGCTGAAGAATGACGGGGCCGACGAAGCCAAGACGCAAAAGGCCGAGAACACCGGAGTCCTCATCTCGAGCGGCCTGATCGCCGGTGGGGCGCTGACCGCAGTGATCATCGCTTTCATCGTACTGGGCTACAACCTGTTGGGAACACCGCCACCCGGGACCGAAGACGTCCCGACGTTTCTGGACTCGGCGCGCAACGCCATCGGCGTAACGCCGAATCCGTGGCTCGGACTGATTTGTTTTGCAGGAGTTTTCTACCTGCTTGCCCGTGTACCGCTCAAGTCGGTACGGGAGAACTCGTAGGTCTCCCAAGAAGCGTAGGTGGTCCGGGCCCGTCCCCGGGCCGGCACGTTTTCGGCCTGAGCGGAGACACCTGAGCCTTTGCTTTTCAGAATGATGCTGCGATCTCGCCGAGTCTCGTTGGAGGGCGTGAATCTCCTGGAGCTTGCTCCGCGAAGAGTGGCACCCTGGAGTGAGAGCGGCGGTCGCGTGGTGCTGCAGGTCGAGGCCCCGGAACGTCCGTGGCGCACGCCCCTTGACTGGTTGAGCTACAAGATGTCTACGAAGAAGGTGCGCCTGGACGAGGTGGGGAGTTTTGCCTGGAAGTTGCTGGATGGTCGGCGCACGGTTGCACAGGTTGCCCAAAAGCTGCGCGTCGAGTTCGGAGAACAGGTCGATCCGGCAGAGGAGCGTCTGGGCGAGATGATCCGCATGTTGCGCCGTGGCGGAATGATCGCCTACGCGGACTGGGACGCCGACACGCCTCCGGCTGACTTCCCGAGTGAAGCCAGCCGATGATAGGCTGATGGCGACGTCCGAGCGCGAAGCCAATTGCAGCCGAAAGACCTCGGAAACCGATCGGCGTCCCCCCACTCCCCATTTGACCGACTATCGAATGCCGCCCGATGCGAGACGACCGACTGCGACGATGTGATCATCGTCGCGGCGGCGGTGCAGCTGGCGTCTACAGAAGGAACCCATCGTGAACGACGAACGAAAACTCGCTCTGTTTTGTGACCTGGAGAATGTCGCCCTCGGCGTGAGGGACTCCGACATCAAGAAATTCGACATCCACCTTGTGCTCGAGCGCCTGGTCGAGAAGGGAAAGATCATTGTCAAGAGAGCCTACGCCGACTGGGAGCGTTACAGTGATTTCAAGCGCGAGTTCCATGAGGCGGGCATCGAGCTCATAAACATTCCGCAGCGGCGATACACCGGCAAGAACAGTGCCGATATCAAGATGGTGGTCGACGCCATGGAGATGTCGTACTCGAAGGAGCATCTCGACACCTTCGTCGTGCTCTCGGGCGACAGCGACTTCTCGCCGCTGGTCTCGAAGCTCAAGGAGAACAACAGGTACGTCATCGGCGTCGGGGTCAAGAACTCGTCGTCAAACCTACTGATCGACAACTGCGACGAGTTCATTTTCTACGAAGATATCTGGCGGGATGTGCAAAAGGCGCCCAAGGTCAAGGCGACAGCGAAAAAGAACGCCCAGGCATTTCGCCTGATGTCCGATTCGATCCAGGCGCTCATGCGTGAGAACAAGGAAGTCCTGTGGGGATCCATGGTCAAGCAGACCATGCAGCGCAAGAAACCCTCTTTCAGCGAGGGATACTACGGATATTCGTCCTTCTCCGAGATGCTGGAGGATGCAGAGAAACAAGGCATCATCAAGTTGAAGAAGGACCCGCGTTCCGGCACCTACATAGTGACCGGTTTCGCCACGGCCGCTCCCAAGTCGCGCTAGCCGTCCCGTGCGTTATCGAGACGCGACGTACACAGTGCCGGACACTTGCTACGAGCCGACCCGCTGGGTGGTTGCGGATGGATCGATGCCGGCGGCGGCGAGGTCGCGCCGGGCGCCGGCGTGAAACTCGTCGATCTCGCGACGCGTATCCTCTTTGCTCCAGCCGAGACGCGCCGCCATCAAGCGAGCCGCAGGCTCGGCCTGGGCAATGCACGACTTGAGATCGAGAGCTCCCGGTCCGATGCGGCGAAGCAGAAGATCGTCAAGCGACAGTGTCCACTCGTCGTCGATGGCCAGTTCCACCTGTGCCCGCAGTAGGGATTCGGAATCGACCTCTCCACTAGCGTTGGACAAACGCGTGGCGAGAACTTCGAGGCGACCTCCGTAGAGCGCTGCCAACCCGTCTACCGTGGCGGTGGCCACCTCCTTTTCGTTGAGTCGCTTGCGACCGAGGACCACCGACCCCGGCAGCAGCTTCTTCGTCTTCGTCAGGCACGGTCCGATGGCCACTCCGGCGTCCGCGAGGTGCGGCGCGATCGTGTCGACGAGGTCTTCAGCCATTCGTCGGTGGGTCGTGAGCTTGCCTCCCGCGAGAATCCAGAGCCCGGGAGGGCCGCTGATGATGCGGTGGCGTCGGGAGATGTCATCGGCGTCGAGGTGCGAACCGTCAGCAAGCAATGGGCGCAGGCCTGCCCAGGCTCCGGAGACGTCAGCGCGACCGACATCCGCCGACGGGAAGGCGTGGTTGGCAAGCTCGAGCAAGTAATCGGTATCGGCCGGTGTCGGTCGCACTTCCGCCGGCGCAACAGCGTCGTCCTCATCCGTTGTCCCGAGAACGACATGTTCGCCCACCGGCATGGCGAAGGCGAGGCGACCGTCGCGCGGAGATCGCAGCGTGATGAAGCAATCCAGGGGAACCCGGCGGCTCGGCAGACTGATGTGGCTCCCCCGCGCTGTTCGCATGCTGACGCTCGCTGCGGGATAGAGGGTCTGCCAGGGTCCGCAGCACAGGACGGTAGAGCGGGCTCTCACTTGCAGAGTGCGGCGTCCCAAGAGGTCGGTCGACTCGGCGCCGGTAATTTGCCCATCGCTTTCGACCAACCTCTCGGCACGGCAGCGCGAGACCAGCAGCGCTCCGGCGTGCTCGGCGCTCGCGGCAACCGCCAGGGTCAGACGCGTGTCGTGGGTGGCGGCGTCGAAGTAGCTGACACCGCCACGCAGGTTGTCCCTTCTGAGCCCCGGCACACTTTGCGTCAGACCTCTCCGCCCGAGCCAGCGGCGGCCGCCGAGGCCGTAGCCGAAAGCCAGGGTTTCGTACAAGAGCACGCCGAGATTGACTTTCCACAAAGAGTCTGGGTCGCCGCGGTACACTGGGTAGAGGAAACGCACCGGGCGCACCAGACCGGGAGCGGTCTCCAGCAGTCGACGGCGCTCGACCAGTCCTTCACGAACGAGGCCGAAGTCGAAGCCGGCGAGATATCGGAGGCCGCCGTGAATCAGCCTGGAAGATCGGCTGGACGTTCCGAAGGCGAAGTCCCCCTGCTCGATGAGTGCGACCTGAAGGCCGCGCAGGGCTGCATCGCGGGCCACGGCAACGCCTGTGATGCCGCCGCCAATGACCAACAGATCCCACTCGCGAGCCGCTAGCCGCTCCAGAGCCGCATCACGGGTAGGTGTCGAGCGTGGAGGGAGGAGGGCTTTCATCGACTTCGCTCACGCGGCTTCTGCGGGTGGTGGTGACCGGTTCCGACCAGAACGTGACCGCTGCGCGGGGCGTCGACAGATCCTTTCATTTCGCGCTCAAATCCACTAGCATCAGGCGTTTGAAGCGGTTCTCGAGCCGTATGATAACTTCGCGCCTGCTCGATCGCGACTGAGAAGGAGAGTGTTTTAGGCTAGCCATGGAGGTCTTCGAAGCAGAATTTCGACAGCTCGAGGAGGCGCTGCGCCGCCTGCGCCACGACTCCAACGCCAAGGCGGTTTTCCTCATCGACAAGAATGGTCAGCATATCGCTGCGGCCGGAGAAACCGAGGATTTCGACAGCACTTCGCTGGCGTCGCTGACCGCGGGCAACGTGGCGGCGACCGATGGGCTGGCCAAGTTGATCGGGGAGCGCGAGTTTTCGGTTCTCTTTCATGAGGGCCAGCGCGACCACATTCATATCTCGATCGTCGCTCGTCGGGCGATTCTTTTGGTCATTTTCGACGAGCGGTCGTCACTCGGTCTGGTTCGACTGCGCGTAAAGAGAGCCAGTGCGGAACTGGAGAAAGTTTTCGATACGATGACCGAGAAATCGACTCGCGGCGGCGCCGACGGGGCGGCGGAGCCAAGTCCGTTCTCGGAGATCACCGACGAGGATATCGATGCGCTCTTCAGCGAATAGAGGAGACGGCGTCTTCCGGAAGCGCGGATCATGACGTTTATCAACTACGCGGCGAAAGAGATCAACTGCAAGATCGTCTACTACGGCCCCGGGCTGGGGGGTAAGACGACCAATCTGCAGTACATCTACAATAAGACAGCGCCGGATCGGAAAGGGAAGATGATCTCGTTGGCCACCGAGGCCGACCGGACGCTTTTTTTCGACTTCTTGCCGCTCGATCTGGGTTCGATACGGGGTTTTACAACTCGCTTCCATCTCTACACGGTTCCCGGTCAGGTGTTCTACGATGCCAGCCGGAAGCTGATCCTGAAAGGGGTGGACGGAGTCGTGTTCGTGGCTGACAGTCAGCGCGAGCGGATGGAGGCCAACGTCGAGTCCATCCGCAACCTCGAAGCCAACCTCCAGGATCACGGCTTCGATCTGCTCAATGTGCCCTTCGCGTTGCAGTTCAACAAGCGGGATCTCAACAATGCCATGCCGATCGAGGAGATGTATCGGATGCTCAACTACAAGAGAGAGCCGACGTTCGAAGCCGTGGCGCCGCAGGGAGTCGGCGTTTTCGATACCTTGAAAGCGGTTGCGAAGCAGATTCTCGTCGAGTTGCGCCAGAGGTAGGCAGGAAGATTTCGGAAGCTCTGAGATGGCGAAACGCTGGAAGCCGAACGAGATCACGTATCTGAAGAGGTACGCCAAGATCCGCACGGTTGCCGAGCTCGCCAAGCGGTTCCGCACCAAGCCGGATGTGGTCGAGGAGAAGCTTCGCGAGCTCGGCTTGTCGGCGAAGGACAGTTTTGGCCCGGAGCGTCTGGCCAACGACCCGCTGGTGAAGCTCCTGGAGCAGGGCGTCAAGCTTTTGCATCGCGAGAAATGGCGCGACGCCCACAAAGTATTCGTTCGCGTAGCGAAGGAATCGGATGTGAGCTCGCTCGGTCAGCAAGCCCGCCGCTATATCGCGGTCTGCGCCGACAAGCTGAAGAGAAAGAAGCGGAGCAAGAAGGCTCGCGACCCGTTCCTGGAAGCAGTCTACGAACGCAATCGGGGGAATCTGGACGCAGCCCTGGAAATCTGTGTGCGCGGCGGACGACGCAGCAAGGACGAGCGGTTTGCATACCTGGCGGCGGCGATCCACACGGTTCGCGAAGAGTTCGACGAAGCGGCCCGATTACTCGAACTGGCGATCGATCTGAATCCCAGCAATCGCGTTCACGCTCATCATGACGCAGATTTCGCCGCGCTCCGGAGCCACCCTGAGCACTCGGCGCTCTTCAAGATCTCCTGAAGCCGGCACGCGATCTGGCTCGCGGATCGTCGCAATCGGCGGCGGCAGCGGCCTCTCGGTGATCTTGCGAGGGATGAAGGCGCAGGTCGGGGGGGCGATCGGGGATCTCAAGGCCGTTGTGACCGTGAGCGACGACGGGGGGTCCTCCGGGCGGCTGCGTCGCGATTTCGGTGTCCTCCCGCCGGGAGACATCAGAAGTTGCCTCGTGGCTCTGGCAGACGATGAGGATCTTGTGTCGAAGCTCTTCCAGTACCGGTTTGTCACCGGCGACGGCTTGTCGGGCCACTCGTTCGGCAACCTGCTGCTGACCGCGCTGACCGGTATTACCGGGGATTTCTACCAGGCGATTCTCACCGCCGAAAAGATTCTGGCGGTGAGGGGAAAGATACTCCCGGCGACTCTGAGCGATGTGCGATTGCGCGCACAGGGAGTGTCGGGCCGCGTATACGAAGGCGAATCGGCTGTCGGCGAGGCCGGCGAACCGATCCAGCGGATGAAGCTCGAACCGCTGAAGGTGCCAGCGTTCTCCGACGCCGTGAAGGCGATTCGGGCCGCCGATCTTATCGTCTTGGGACCGGGCTCTCTGTATACGTCGATTCTCCCCAACTTGCTGATCCCGGGGATTCTGGAGGCCGTTCAGTCAAGCCGGGCACCCGTCGTCCTACCGCTCAATCTGATGACGCAGCCGGGAGAGACTGACGACATGGACGCGGTCGCCCATCTCGAGGCGCTGCACCGGCACACCGGCACCGATCTTGTTGACGTCGTTCTGGTCAGCAGCACGACGCTTTCACCGGAGATTCTGCGGCACTACGCGGAAGTGGGCTCTACGCCGGTGGCAGTGGACCGCCAGGCGATGAGTAGGCGGCAGGAGAAGCTCATCGAGCGGGATCTGCTGGCCTCCGGTGAGCTCTTGCGACACGATCCGGAGAAGCTCAGCCGAGCGATTCTGGGTCTGCTCCCCGGAGCCGCCGAAGCGGTAGGATCGTGAGCATGTCGACGTCCGATCGCTCAGGGAATCCAGTCGCTGTCGTACTGGCTGCCGGCAAGGGCACCCGGATGCGCTCGCGCCGTCCGAAGGTCCTGCACGAGGTGGCGGGAAAGCCGATTCTGGCGTGGGTCATCGAGGCGGCTCGGGCAAGCGGGTGCGAGCAGTGCCTGGTCGTTGTCGGGCACGGGACTGGGGATCTGAAGCGAGCGTTCGCGGACGAGGATATCGTCTGGGTGGAGCAGCGAGAGCAGCTGGGGACGGGGCACGCGTTGGCGCAAGTGCGGGAGCTCGTTGGCGACGCACATCACTTGCTGGTGCTGTCGGGGGACGTTCCCGCTGTCAGGGCGAAGACTCTCGAAAGGCTGTTGAGCTCGGCCGCGACTGGGTGGGGCGCCATCGCGACGGCGAGAATGGAGCGTCCCGGATCCCTCGGCCGTGTAGTCATGAAGGCCGACGGAGTGCTCGAGAGGATCGTCGAAGCAGCTGACGCGACGGAGCAGGAGATGGCGATTCGCACCGTCAACGCCGGGCTGTATGTGCTGCCGGCAGCGGAGATCTTCGACTACCTGGCGGCCCTCCAGCCCGACAATGCCAAGGGCGAGCTGTATTTGACGGACGCTCTGGGAGCGGCGGCCCGGGAGCGCGAGATCAAATGTGTGGCCGTGTCCGAGGCTGACGAAGCGCTGGGAGTCAACGACCGGGCCGATCTGGCGCGGGCTCACAGAGTGCTTATGGGTCGCGGGATCGAGGCGCTGATGGAGCAGGGTGTGACGATCTACGACTCGCGGCGTGTGGTTATCGAGCCGTCGGTGCGAATCGGACCCGATTCGGAGATCCATCCCGAGGTGACCCTGACCGGAGATACCCAGATCGGGAGGGAATGCGTGGTGCACAGTGGCGCGTGGATTCGCCATTCCTCGATCGGCGACGGGTCCACGATTGGTCCGCATTCCGTGCTGGACGGCGCCGTAGTCGGTGACGGCGCGACGATCGGACCTTTTGCCCGTCTGCGGCCCGGGACCGAGATCGGTCGTGCGGTGCGAGTCGGGAACTTCGTCGAAATCAAGAATGCTCGTCTCGGCGACGGCGTCAAGGCAGGGCACCTCAGCTACCTCGGCGACGCGGAGATCGGTGACGGCGCCAATATCGGTGCCGGCACCGTCACCTGTAATTACGATGGTCGCAAAAAGCACAAAACGACAATCGGGAAGAGAGCTTTCATTGGCAGCGATACGATGCTCGTCGCGCCGGTCGAGGTCGGCGACGACGCGGTGACCGGCGCGGGCTCCGTGATCACCAACGACATTCCCGGCGGCGCCCTGGCCGTCGGCCGGGTTCGCCAGCGCACCATCGAAGACTGGGTCAAACGGCGCAAACGAAAGGACGAGGAGTAACGTGTGCGGAATCGTCGGATACCTCGGTGAGCGCCAGGTAACGCCGTTGCTGCTCGAGGGCCTGCGCCGGTTGGAGTATCGCGGCTACGACTCGGCCGGCGTCGTGGTGCGAGGCAACGGCATGCTGACGGCTGTGAAGGCGGAGGGCAAGCTGGACCGCCTGGTCGAGAAACTGGCGGGCACGGAGCTTCCGGGCAGCTACGGCCTCGGGCACACGCGTTGGGCGACACATGGAGCGCCGTTGGAGCGCAATGCCCATCCCGTCATGGACCACAAGGGACGGTTGGCGATCATTCACAACGGCATCATCGAGAACTTTCTGCCGTTGAAGAAACGCCTGGTAGCGGACGGCTGGGGCTTCGTCTCAGAT
>JAOTUP010000051.1 GCA_029863825.1 Acidobacteriota bacterium
GCGGTTCATTCTCAGGTTCCTCGACAATCACAATCTCCTCGGCACCACCGGCCATGACACCTGGCGGGTGATCCGAGGCGGATCGAGGCGGTACGTCGAGACACTCACTGCGCCGTTCTCGGATCGCATCCGCCTCCGCGCTCCGGTTCGCCGGCTCGAGCGCTCACCCGACGGCGTGCGCGTCTCGACCGATGCCGGCACAGAGATCTTCGACGAAGTGGTTGTCGCCACGCACAGCGATCAGGCTCTCGGCATGCTCGCCGCACCGTCCCCCGCCGAAGAGGACATCCTGGGAGCGATCGGCTATCAGGACAATCGAGCCATCCTGCACACCGACGAGTCCGTATTACCCAGAAAGCGCCATGCCTGGGCGAGCTGGAACTACCGCGCGCCGCGGGAAGAGGGCCGCCCCGTCGCCGTGACCTACAACATGACGAAACTCCAGACTCTGTCGACCGACACAGCCTACTGCGTCTCCCTCAATATGAAGGACGATATCGACGACAGCTCGAGGATCGCCGGCTTCGACTTCGAGCACCCGCTGTTCACCGAGGCGGCAGTATCGGCGCAGGCGCGACACGCCGAGATCAGCGGCGCCGATCGTATCCACTACTGCGGCGCGTACTGGCGGCACGGTTTCCACGAGGACGGCGTGCTGAGCGCCCTTGCCGTCTGCAAGCGCTTCGGAGTCGGCCTTTGAAGAAGACTCAGGCACCTCAGGCAAGTTGCCTCTACGTGGGGCGCATCAGGCATCGGCGCTTTGCGCCGCGCGAGCACTCGTTTCGCTACCCTCTCTTTCTCATGTACCTCGACCTGGCCGAGCTCGACCGCGTGTTTGCCGGGCGATGGTTCTGGTCGAGCCGCCGTCGCAATCTCGTGTGGTTCGATCGCCGCGATCATCTCGGCGACCCGCAAGTCGATCTGGACACGTCGGTGCGCGATCTGGTGCAGGGCGAGACCGGCAGGCGCCCCGCCGGTCCGATCCGGATCCTCACCCATCTTCGCTACTTCGGACACTGCTTCAATCCGGTGAGTTTCTACTACTGCTTCGACGAAACCGGTGAGCACCTCGAGACCTTGGTCGCGGAAGTCAACAACACGCCTTGGGGCGAGCGGCATTGCTACGTGCTCACCGACGGCATCGACACCGCAAACGGCGCGGTCAAGAGCTACCGTGCCGCCAAAGCGTTCCACGTCTCACCCTTCATCGACATGAACGTCGAGTACACCTGGCGCACCAGCGTGCCGGCTCAGGCGCTGCTGGTGCACATCGACAATTCCCGCGACGGCAGCACCTTCTTCGACGCGACGATGACGCTCGAGCGGCGCGAGATCACAGGGCGGGCGCTTGCCCGGGTCCTCGCTCGCTTTCCGCTCATGACGCTGCACATTGTCCTCTGGATCCACTGGGAGGCTCTCAGACTATGGCTCAAGAAAACACCCTTCTATCCGCACCCGAAACACAGCGGAGCCTAGCGTCGCGGCCGACGCTCGTGGCCGCAGGCGCGGCAAAGAGCAGCGCCGGCGCTCGAGAGTCGTGGCTGCGTCGGCTCGGCCGACGCCTGGTGATCGGGAAGCTCGCGAGAATCACCGCCGGGCGGTTGACGGTCGTGGAAAGCGGAGAGCGCCGCCACTTCGGAACCAGAGGGACCTTCCCGCTCGAAGGGACGGTCGTCGTCCATGACTCCGCCTTCTGGGAGCGCGTCGCCTGGGGCGGCTCGATCGGAGCCGGGGAGGCATACTGCGACGGTCTCTGGTCGACTCCCGATCTGACCACGGTAGTGCGAATACTCGCTCGTAACCAGGAGGTGCTCCAGGTCATGGACTCCGGCATCGGCTCGCTCGCAGCGCCGCTCCACCGCTTTCTCCACCGCCAGCGGACCAACACCAAGTCTGGGAGCATCCGCAACATCGCTGCCCACTACGACACCGGCAACGAGTTCTTCTCCACGTTTCTGGATGCCACGCTCACCTACTCATGCGCGATCTTCCCCGACGCCCTCTCCACTTTGGAGACGGCGCAGGAGTGGAAGCTCGACACGATCTGCACGAAGCTCGGTCTCGACCCGGACGACCATCTTCTCGAGATCGGCACCGGCTGGGGAGGGCTCGCCATCCACGCCGCGCGCAAGTACGGCTGCCGGGTGACTACCACGACCATCTCACAGCAGCAGTTCTCATACGCCTCGCGGGCGGTTGCAGAGGCCGACCTCGAGGATCGCATCACGGTCCTGCAAGCCGACTATCGCGATCTTCCCGCTGCCGTGAATGAGCGTTTCGACAAGCTGGCCTCGATCGAGATGATCGAGGCGGTCGGCCATCGCTACCTCCCCACCTACTTCGACGTCATCGACCGCATGCTGAAGCCGGACGGCCTCGTCCTGCTACAAGCCATCACGATTCCGGATCAACGCTATGAGACGTACCGACGATCGGTCGATTTCATTCAGCACTACATCTTTCCCGGTGCCATTCTGCCGTCGATGGCGCGGATTCAGGAGTGCGTCAAGAAGAGAACCGACTTGAGGCTCGTCGACGTCGAGGACCTGACGCCGCACTACGCGCGAACGCTCAAGGCCTGGAGCGATCGCTTCGAAACCCGGGAAGACGAGATCGCCGCTCTCGGCCTGTCCGAGGCGGAGCGAAAGAAGTGGAAGTACTACTTCGGCTACTGCGAAGGCGGATTCCTGGAACGAACCATCGGCAATGTCCACATGCTGTTCGGGAAACCACTCAACCGCCGAGACGTCCAGCCCGGTCGTCTCGTCTGAGGGAGATCGAAGACTATGCAATGGACACTCGAGCTGGCGGAAACCGGATTCCTGCCCGACGCGGCGGTCAGGGTGGGCATCCGGCGACTGCTGCAAGGCCGCATCAAGTCGATCCTGAGTGACAGGCAGAGCGAGGCACTGTTACGGGATATGCGCCGAGGTCCGATCGCGATCGAGACCGACACCGCCAACGAGCAGCACTACGAGCTGCCGCCGGAGTTCTTTCAGATCGTCCTCGGTCGGCACCTCAAGTACAGCGGTTGCTACTGGCCGGAAGGGACAGAGTCGCTGGGCGCCGCCGAAGCGGCAGCACTGGAACAGACGTGCACCCGCGCCGATCTTCGAGACGGGATGAGAATCCTCGACCTCGGCTGCGGGTGGGGGTCCCTCAGCCTGTGGATTGGCGAGAGGTACCCCCACTGCCAGATCACGTCGGTCTCGAACTCGGCACCACAGGGGGCTTTCATCCGCGGTCGAGCGAGCGAGCGGGGCCTCGAGAACATCGAAGTCATGACGGCTGACATGAACACGTTCCAGCCCAGGGCGACCTTCGATCGGATCGTGTCGGTCGAGATGTTCGAGCACATGCGCAACTACTCGGCGCTGCTAGACCGTCTGTCAACCTGGCTCGAACCCCAAGGCAAACTGTTCGTCCACATCTTCTGCCATCACTCGCGCCCCTATTTCTTCGAGGATGCAGGGCCCAGCGACTGGATGGCGCGGTACTTCTTCACCGGCGGCCTGATGCCCTCCGAGCACCTGATGGACGAGTTCGCGGGCCCCGTTCGGCTGGACGAGCGATGGCGAGTCAACGGCCGACACTACGAAAAGACGGCTCTCGCCTGGCTCGCCAACATGGACCGAAATCGAGTCGAGATCCTCCGGCTTTTTGCCGCAACCTACGGCAAGACCGACGCGAAGCGATGGTTTCACCGCTGGCGCCTGTTCTTCCTCGCGTGCGCGGAGCTCTTCGGCTACGCCGACGGCGAGGAGTGGTTCGTCTCGCAGTCGCTCTGGTCGCGGGGCGAAACCACTGTCCACTGACATGAGGAGCCGACCCATGACCAGTCTGAAGATCGTTTTCTTGCTTGTGCTGCTGGCAATGCTGGCGGTCACGACGGTCGCGAGCCTGGACCGCGGCGTCTTTGACGCCGGCGCAGATCTCTGGCAGGACCCGTGGTTTCGCGCCACGCTCGCCGATGCCTACTTCGGGTTTCTCGCCGTCTATCTCTGGATCGCCTACAAGGAGCGCACCTGGGGTAGGCGCATCCTCTGGTTCGTGCTCCTCGTGACGCTGGGCAACATTGCCATCGCCGTCTACGTGCTGCTCCAGCTCTTCCGCCTTCCCGCGTCGGCGACGATGGACGATCTTCTCCTGCGAAAGCGAACCTGACATGGACGGACAGATTCTGGTTCTCTCGCTTGCCGGGTTGGCAGCCGCGCTGCTCCTGACGACGCTGGTCTGGCTCGCAAGCCTCGCGAAACGCGACGTCTCGATCATCGACATCTTCTGGAGCCTGGGATTCGTCACCCTTGCCTGGCTCTATCGCAGTCAGGTTCCCGTCGAGTCGTTCAGACAGACACTGCTCCCGACACTGGTCACGCTATGGGGACTTCGCCTCTCCCTCTACATCCTCTGGCGCAACCGGCGAAGCGGCGAAGACTACCGCTACGCCGCCATGCGGAAGAAGTACGGGAAGACTTTCCCCATCCTCTCGCTCGTCATCGTCTTCTGGCTCCAGGGCGCGCTGTTTTGGGTGATCGGCATGCCGCTCCTGCAGGTCCAAATCTCGCGCCACCCGGTGGGCTGGACATGGCTGGACGTGCTCGGACTGGCGCTGTTCGCCATCGGCTTCCTCTTCGAGGCCGTGGGTGACTTCCAGCTCGTCCGCTTCAAGGCCGATCCGGCCAACAAGGGCAAGGTCATGGACCGTGGGCTCTGGCGCTACACCCGCCACCCCAACTACTTCGGCGATGCCACCCTCTGGTGGGGCTACGGCTGCTTCGCCCTGGCCACCGACGCCTCGCTGTGGACCCTGGCCGCGCCGCTCCTCATGACCTTTCTCATCGTCAAGGTCTCGGGCGTTGCCCTGCTCGAAAAGGGCCTCGGAGACACCAAGCCCAAGTATCGCGACTACGTGCGGCGCACCAGCGCATTCTTCCCCTGGCCGCCGCGAACCTAGGACGGACAGCGGCGTTGCCGCGGTGCTAAGCTTCGAATGGTCAGCGCGATCGGATTCCTCGCTCGCGCTCCCCCGATAATGCTTTCACCATCGGACGCACTCCAACGCCTCAGCGAGGGCAACGGTCGCTTCGTGTCCGGGACGCGGAGCCTCGACGCCGTGACTAGTCAGACAGAGCGCGACGAGCTGGTGTCGAGCCAGCGGCCTTTTGCAGTTATTCTCGGTTGTTCCGACTCTCGAGTTCCGGTCGAGATCATCTTCGACCAAGGCTTGGGTGATCTGTTCGTCATCCGCGTGGCCGGGAACATCGTCGCGCCGTCTCAGATCGGCAGCGTCGAGTTCGCGGCCGAGAAGTTCGGTACGCGACTCGTCGTCGTGCTCGGCCACACTCGGTGCGGTGCGGTCGAAGCGACGCTGGACGAGCTGCGACGGCCGAGCGAAAGCCAGTCGCGTAACCTGCGATCGATCGTCGATCGCATAGGACCTGCCGTCCAGGGACTGCTGGCGACCGAGATCGAGCACGATCCGGAGTCCCTGGCGAGGCAGGCGGTGCGCGCCAATGTTCGGGCCGCCACGAATCATCTGCGGCATGGATCGGAGGTCCTCGAGGGGCTGATGGCCAATGACGGGCTGACGATCATCGGTGCCGAGTACTCACTCGAAACCGGTGTCGTCGATTTCTTCGACGGAGTTCCGGCGTCCGCCTGACGTCGAGCGTGCCGCTTGCGTGAGCGGTATCCGTCGGTGCCCGGTACAAGCGGTTAAGAGCGATACGTCTTAGCAAGACCTCGAGACCGGGAGAGGCGAAACTGGATGCCATCTACCTCTGGCGGTGAACGGCAGCGAGACACCGGAGGTCGAGTCGCGCCCTGCCAGCACTTCTGAGGCCACCCATCACCACACGAGAGGACGAACCAATGTCAACCACAACACGTCCAACTGCTCTCTGGGCCCTGGTGCTCTTCCTTGTCTTTTCCGTCGCCCTGATGCTTGTCGGGCAGACGACCGCCGTGTTCGACTACGAGCTCGCGGTTCGCCTGGGTCTGCAAGAGAGCACCGCGCAGGTGAGCGGGTTCGGCGTGCAGGTCAACCGCGCGTTCGGCACCAGCGACACGCTCGTCTACATCCCGTTGATGGTCGCGTCCGTGGTCGGTCTGCTTCTCAGAAAGCGGTGGTCCCTGCTCACGACTGCGGCCGTCGCCGGCATTTCGGCCTACTGGTCTGTGACGGTGGCGTTCATCCTGCTGAACCTGCCGGGTCAGCCCGGATACAGCTACGTCCCGGGACTCGAGATCTGGCTCTTCATCGCGACCTACGCAGTCTTCGGCGTCTTGGCGCTCGCCTATCTCGTCGCCCGTGGAGAGGCGCTCCTGGAATGAAACCAGAGCAGCCGCAGATTCCCTTTGCTCCACGCGACTTTCACCGACGCGCGTAACCGGATGCCATGATGAGTGCATCATCCAGATCGAAGACACAGACGGTGAGATTCGGCCTCCCGATGCCGCGTCGCACCGCCCTTGCCGAACTGCAGCCGGAAACAGCGCACAGGAGAAACAGATGAGTCGCGCAGCAGTCCCCAAGATCAGCCCGTCGCCGTCAGGCCCTTCCCTCCTCATTCCCGGCCGGCGCCTTCGAGCCGCGTACGTTGGGACCCTCGTTGCTTTGGGCTTCATTCTCGTCTGTCACCTGGAGTCCCCACTTGCCGCCAGTGGGACGCCGGATCTCTCGGGCACCTGGGAGCTGGACGAAGCCCTCAGTGAAGATCCCATGCAGCTGCGCGGGCGAGGGGGCCGAGACAGTGGGGGTTTTGGCGGTGGCATTGGTGGTGGTGGCTGGGGTGGTGGTGGCTGGGGCGGTGGTCGCCCGGGCGGCGGGATCGGCAGCGGGCCTCCCGGCGGCATGCAAAGTAGTCGGGATCGTCGCGAGTCGCGCGAGGAGATGGAGCGACGCATGCGTGAGCTGCGAAAGAGCGTCGAGCGACTGCGCATCGCCCAGACGGGCGACTCCCTCCGCATGACCTTTGCCGACGGCCGCGAGCATGCCATTGCCACCAACAACAAAAAGACGATCATCGAGACGCCTCAGGGAGAGGCCGAGGTCAAGGCCAAATGGCGCGACGGTAGTCTCATCGTCACGACGAAAACCGGACGGCGCGCGACGATCGAGACCTATCACCTCACGGCGGACCGGACTCTCCTGACCGTCGTCGTCGAGATGGCCAGCGACGGGCCGAGGGGCCCGGTATCTTTCAAGCGCATCTACCGGCCGCTCGACGCCGAGGCAGAGAGCCTGCCTGAGCCTCGATGATTCACGTCGCGAACCGAGGCAGGGCGCCGTTCCCCTACCTGGCCAGCTGCAGCAGCGACTCGTTGAGGAGCGTGTGACGGTTGACGCGGCGCACGAACTCGAGCTCGCTTGTCCCGCCCTTGGCGCGCACGACGTCGACCAGGGCTCGCTTCCTGGCCGGGCTCCACCCTTCCACCCCCGGCAAGATCATGATCAGCGGGCTCCAGCGCCGCCACATGAGCCGCTCACCGAGTGAGAATCCGCGCAGCGAGCGCAGACCGAGGAGGTGTCGCGCCTCCTTGGCGCAGGTCTCGATCGCCTTTTCGCGCTCGCCGCCGAACCGATCGGCCAGGTAGCTCGAGATCGCGAGCCCGACGTTGCCCAGGGAGACCCGCCCGAGCACATCGTGACGGGGGCGATCGAGAAAGAAGAACAGGTAGTCAGCCGCGAGCTGCTCGAGAGTGGCGGTCGTTGAACGGTGGCTGGGGTCGACCTTCATCTCATCGAGCTCGCGCTTGAGAACTCTCCGCACGTCCCGATCCTCGGGCCTGAAGCCCATCTTGTAATAGAACCACCAGGCCCCGGAGCGCAGTCCCTCGAGATTGCCCAGACCGAGTTGATAGGGATCGATGCCGAAGGCGTCGCTGCCGAAGAGGCGTCGCACCATCGCCAGCACGCGACAAAAAACGAGTCCCGCCTCGGCTCCGCGAAAGGTCTCGAAGACGTTGAACGCCACTTCGGTCGACCCGAAGAGCGAGCTGGCAAGCACGTACCCGGCCGGCACGCCGTTCTTGAGCGTCAGGAACCCGTACGAGCTTTCGAGCATCAGCCGCCGCTCCGCCTTGAGGCCGAACCACGCGAAGCTCAACCCACGCTCGAACTCGACCACGCCGACATCGTTTTCATCAGCATTGGCAAACGCATCGAGATCGCGAGCGCGGGTCACCATCGAGGCGCGGGCCAAATCCACGAGTCGCGTACCCTCGGCAGGCGTCACTCGCGTAACGGACCGCGGTCGCCGCGCGATCTCGCGCCGCAGGTTCGGGCGGTGATGCGACAGCGCCCGCCGCTGAAAGGCGATCTTCGAACCACCGAGGTGCGCCGTCGTCCGCGCCGGCGTCGTCGGACCCGCCGCCAGGCGCAGCGGCGGATCGAGGAGCTCGTAGAGACGCTCGCGCACCAGCTCGCCGCCGTCGAGGCCGTCGAAGCGCCGGATGAGAAACGCAGCATCGGTCTCCCGCGGCCCCTTGAGCCGCTCGATCCAACCGCGCGCCGAGTCGTCGGTCATGTCGAGAGCGGGCGTCTCGGAGTAAGGCAACAACAGATCGAGGTTGCCCGCCAGCTGCGCCTTCGTCTCGAATTCCGGCCAGTCGATCGTCAGGCTCTCGGGCCACCTCTTCGCCAGCCAGCTCGCCATCACCCAGTAGAAGCGAAAATAGATGTCGGTGCCGGCGATCCCGCTGTTGGCAAGAGCTCGCCGG
>JAOTUP010000052.1 GCA_029863825.1 Acidobacteriota bacterium
GGTCATCAGCCGCCAGGAGAAAGGTGCCGGCCTTTTCTTGAGTTCCAGAAGGCCGCACATGGGGGCTGAACACGTCACGACCCGTGTAGGGGTCGAGATTTGAGTTGCAACCTGACCTCGTGGCCGGTGACAGGTAGCCGCCCACCCCTCACCCCACTTTCCAGTCACCTCCTTGCACGCTTCATGGCCGGCGACAGGAAACCGCCCGCCCCTGACCTCGCTCTCCAGTCACCTCCTTGCACGCCTCGTGGCCGGTGACAGGTAGCCGCCCACCCCTGACCCCACTTTCCAGTCACCGGATTCTCGGGAGCGAGGCCGGCCAGGTGCGTCCCATCACCTCCTGCCCGATCGGGTGGCGTCATCGTCTTTTCTCTCTTCTATCATTCGAAGTGGAGGACGGCGCAACGGTCGGCGCGCTCTCGAATGCCGGGACCAGATAGAGGACGTTCTTGGTTTCGGTCGAGGAGGTCGAAGGGGAAGTAGCCCTACTCCGCTCGGAATCCCCGGTCCAGGGTCGTGTGAAGACCTTGGGACTCATTCGTTGACACCTTCGGAGCGCGGCCCGCACCGCGACCCGGTACCCAGACACCCGAACCGACAGCCCCACACCGACGGCCGAAACGAGCGGCAAAGCGAGGAGCAATCATGAGATGGCATGTGCGACACGACCCCGAGACCGGCGCGGAATACCTCGCCGTGGACGGCCGCGGGAGGCCGGTGCTGCTCAACCCCTTCACCAACAAGGGCACCGCGTTCACTCCGGAGGAGAGAGACACGCTCAACCTTCACGGCCTGTTGCCGCCGATGTCCTGCACCATCGAGCAGCAGCTCGCCCGCACCTACGAGAACTTCCAGGCCAAAAACACCAACCTCGAGCGCTTCATCTATCTCGCGGCTCTGCAGGATCGCAACGAGACCCTGTTCTTCCGGCTGCTCTTCGATCACATCGACGAAATGATGCCGGTGGTCTATACCCCGGTGGTCGGCGAGGCGTGTCAGAAGTTCTCCCACATCTACCGCCGCGGCCGCGGGCTCTACATTCCCTACGCGCAGCGTGACCGCATGGAGCAGATCTTGAGCAACGTGCCGCGCAAGCCCGCGGTGATCGTCGTCACCGACGGCGAGCGGATCCTCGGCCTCGGCGACCAGGGGGCCGGCGGCATGGGTATCCCGATCGGCAAGCTCTGTCTCTACACGCTCTGCGCCGGAGTGCCGCCCCATCTGACGCTCCCGATCATGCTCGACGTCGGCACCGACAACGAGGAGCGCCTCGCCGATCCGCTCTATCTCGGAGAGCGCCACACGCGGATCCGCGGCGACGAGTATCAGGTTTTCATCGACCAGTTCGTGGAAGCGGTCAGGAAGCTCTACCCCGATGCGCTGCTGCAGTGGGAAGACTTCCTGAAAGAGAACGCCATCAAGCAGCTCAACCGTTTCCGCCATTCCATCTGCAGCTTCAACGACGACATTCAGGGCACCGCCGGCGTGACGCTGGCCGGCATCTACTGCGGGCTCAGGATCACCGGACAGCCGATCGAGGAGCAGCGCATCCTCTTCGCCGGCGCCGGGGCCTCGGCGCAGGGCATCTCGGATCTGCTGGTATCGGCGATGACCGAGGCCGACCTGTCGGCCGAGGAGGCCGTGCGGCGGATCTGGACGGTCGACAGCAAGGGGCTGGTGACGAAAGACCGGCCCGGCCTCGAGGGCTTCAAGGCAACCTATGCCCGCGAGCCCGAGGAGGTGGCCGGCTACGCGTGCCGCGACCGCGCGCGCATCACCCTCGAGGAAGCGGTCGAAAACGCCCGCCCGACGATCTTGATCGGCACCTCCGGCACGGCGGGGATGTTCACCGAGTCGGTGGTGCGGACGATGGCCAAAAACAACGAGCGGCCGATCATCTTTCCCCTCTCGAACCCGACGTCGAAGGCCGAGTGCACCGCCGAGCAAGCCGTCACCTGGTCAGATGGGCGGGCGATCGTCGCCACCGGCAGCCCCTTCGATCCGGTGGACTACGAGGGCGTGAGCCATCGCATCGGCCAGGGCAACAACGCCTTCATCTTCCCCGGCGTCGGCCTCGGTATCTGGGTGGCCTCGGCGAGGACGGTCACCGACGGCATGTTTCTCGAGGCCGCCAAGGCCCTGGCGAACATGGTCACCGCGGAGGATCTCGCCGAGACGGCCGTCTATCCGAAGCTCACTCGCATCCGCGAGTGCTCGAACGCCGTTGGCTGCGCCGTTGTCCGGCGCGCGGTGGCGGAAGGCCAGAGCGACGAGCGGCTGCTCGAGAACCTCGAGGACCGGGTCGCGAAGGCGATGTGGACCCCCGAGTACCGGCCGATCCGCTTCGAGCGCCGCGTCGCCCAGGCCGTCGAAGTGCCCGAGGAGGTGTAGCCCAGGCGCCGGAGCGAATGGTGCCGGGCCTGCAAGATGCAAGTTGGACGGAGTGCCCGAGCCAGGCAAGACTTGCGCAGTCAGCTCCGCTTCAGGTCCAGGTGTTCCTCTAGCTTTCGGCAGATTTCACGAAGTGAGGGATCGATTGATTGATTGCTGGTGATGGTGCCTGCGGCCCGGCTCAGAGTCGAAGCATCCCGGCCAACGATCCGCGCCAGACCTTCCAGCGTCAGGTGAGGTGTCCGGCTCACCAGCCAAGCCGCGAGAGCGCGAGCGCCAACGACGTCGCGTCGCTGAGTATCCAAATTCAGATCCCGGCGAGGCAGTTTGCTCACCGAGTTGACCGCATCGAGGATCTCGTTGATCGTCACCGCCCGGTCGGCGACTCGGTCCCCTTCGGGGTCGGCATCGAGGAATCCGCCCACGGAGCCTTCCGCTCGCGCGTTTAGCAGCTCCTCTCGTTCTGCGCCGTCTTCGGATTCCGACTCGGTGAAGCTCCTGAGAGCCGCGACTGCTCGTGGCCGGCTATCGGCGAACAGCGAGAGGAGGCAGTCCGTCGTCAGCCATGAATGACATGGCTTGCGCCGGCCCACATACGAGGGATAGCTGCTCCAGGGATAGTCTTCCGGGCTCTCCACGATGCCGGCCCGAACTGGATTGAGATGGATATAGCGGGCCAACGGCCATCGCTGAGAAGCTCGGGAGATCACGATATCCGCGGTCGGATCACACGCGAGGGGGATGCGGAGATGCGCCGACTCCTCGTCCAAGCAGCCCACGCGGCACTTCATTGCCGGAAGGACTCGGCGCTCAAAACGCTTTGCCTTTGCCTAAGCGATCGCTGCCACGAGCTATGAAGCAAGAGATGGCTCCTGGGTAGTGCTGTCTCGGCTTCCGTCCCACAGGCTATGAGACGTGTTCGAGCTTGCCCATCTTGCATCTTGCAGGCCCGGCACCATCCCCGTTCTTTGGATGCCCCGTCTAGAGATCATCCACGAGGCGGTGAGCCGCGATCGCACGCACTCGGTTTGCCAGTGGAAATGACTCTTTCCCTGCGTGAACGACGATCAACTCGCCGAGTTCGAGATCTCTCACTGCGGCTCGCATCGACGCTGTGAGCCGAGGACTGGAAGTCCGCTTGAACTCCACTCCGATGCGACGAGAGCCTCGTCCGACGAGAAGATCGAGTTCGGCGCCAGCATGGGTGGCCCAGAAGTGAGCCTGATCCACTGGAACGTCCAGGCGGGAGATCACTTGTTCCAGGAGGTATCCCTCCCACGAGGCGCCCACCTTGGGATGGCGCTCCAGGTCCGTTCGGGTCTTGATGTCGAGAAGAGAATGGAGAAGGCCGCTGTCGCGGATGTAGACCTTCGGCGATTTGACTTGACGCTTCGAGATATTGGCATGCCAGGGTTGGAGCTGACGGACAACAAGGGCCGACGTCATGATGTCGAGATAGCGACGAACGGTTGTGTCTGAGACACCGAATGAGCGGCCAAACTCGGATCCGTTCCAAACCTGTCCATGCCAATGTGCGAGCATCGACCAGAATCGTCGTAACGTGGGCCCCGGGACCCGAATCCCCAGCTGCGGCAGATCGCGCTCCAGAAACGTCCGAACGAAGTCGTCACGCCAGAGCCTGCTTTCACCATGAGTGCGTGCCAGAAACGATCTGGGGAAGCCACCGCGGAGCCAGAGGTTTGATGCAGCATCTGCACCTACCTCCTCCAGTGAGAGTCCGGGGAGTTCATAGTAGGTAATACGGCCGGCAAGGGATTCCGAAGACTGCCGTAGAAGGTCTGGCGAGGCGCTTCCCAGCACAAGAAACCTGGCTAGTCGGGGTTTCCGATCGGCGAGTACCCGGAGCACAGGGAAGATCTCTGGCCGTCGCTGGATCTCATCCAGAACGACGAGGCCTCTGAGTTCAGACAGGGCGAGTCTCGGATCTTCGAGTCGCGCAAGGTCGGCAGGATCCTCGAGATCGAATCGGTGCGTCTTGCCATCGAAAAGCCTCGCGATCCGTCGGGCGAGGGTCGTCTTTCCAATCTGCCGGGCGCCGAGAATCGCTACGACAGGATTCGTCTGCAGCCTTTGGAGGAGAGTGTTTACGTGTTTGGAGCGCTCGATCATTCGGCCGATTCTACCTTGAAAAGTCGGCGTCTACCACAGAGATTTCAATCTCAGCACAAAACAGGTCGACCTTTTGTGCGCGGTTCCGGCACGAGGTGGTCGCCTCTTCCAAGTGCGCCCGGTGAGTTGCGCCCGGTGCCACTCATTAGGCGGCGGTATGTCAAGGGGTAGAGGTTTTCTGTTCGGGCGGGGGCGCCTGTCGTTTTGAGAGGAGTCTCGGATCTAGCGGCGCTCGGTGACGGGTCTCTCGAGTTGGAGTCGATGACGCTCCAGCCACTCATCAGGATCTAGGCATTCGAGACAGCTTGCTCTCGGTGCCCCAGGCCTCGATTCGAGACCCCAGAAACCCGTTGGTACCGATGCCGTGTCCATGGGGAAGGACTCAATCTCGTGGTTCCAGGCTCACGGCCTGGCCCAGGCACCTCGGGCTCACGGCAACGGGCGCCACCGGCAAAGTCAGAAGGACTCGAGGCCGCACCACTCACCCTGCATGGCTCGAAGCCCAGCACCTCGTTGGTTGGCGACCTCGAGTCCGGGTCACCCGAAGAGACGTTTGGGTTCGTAGGGCACCTGGTCGCGCATCATGAAGTAGGCCGCTCGAGCGAGCTTGTGAGCCAGGGCCCGGATGGCGACGAGGGGACAGGTCCTCGATCGTTTCTTCTCGTACCAGCGCCTGGCGTCGGGCTGGAAGCGCACGGCAAAGTGCGCGGCCTCGTGGAAGGCCCAGGAGAGATACGCGTTGCCGTTCTTCCGAAGCCCCAAACCCTTGACTCGTTGGTTCGAGTTTCTCTCGGCCCGTACCAACCGGCAGTAGGAGACGTAATTGCTGACGGCCGAGAAGCGACCGATGTCCCCGGTCTCGTACTGGATGGTCGAAGCGAGTGTCGCCCCGATGCCCTTGATCGATGTGAGAAGGCGGTAGGAGTCGTCGAGCACGGCGTGCTCGGCAACCGTCTTCTCAATCCTCTCGATCTGCTCACTCAAGGTGTCGATGACGGCCAGGGAGGCCTGCATCGACAGCCGGACATTCGGATCCTCGATCCATTCGGTGAGATCGTTCTCAGATACCCGTTTGAGGGCATTGCCCGAGAGTCTCTTGGCTCCCGAGCGTTCGAGAACGTTGCGCAGCCCCAGTCGGTTGGCTGTCTTTTGACGGACGAGCTGGGAGCGTCTGCGCAGCAGATCCCGGACGGCTCGCTTCTCTCTCGGGCAGATCCAACCCGTAGGCAGGATGCCGAGCCGGAGCATGTGGGCCAGCCAGCGGGCGTCGGTCTTGTCGTCGGTGTACTTCAGACCCTTGTACTGCTGCGCGGCGAGGGTGTTGACGAGATGGACCTTGTAGCCGGACTCCTCGAGCCCGTCGACCAGCCAGTACCAGTTGAAGGTCGACTCCACGGCGATGCCGGCGAGGTTTTCGCGGTACGGCTCCAGAACTCGGCGCACCGACTCGATGTCGTTCGGCAATCGCTTGGCCTCGACGAGCTCATCCGTCTCGTCGATCACCGCCAGGTAGCTGTTATTTGCGTGAAGGTCGATCCCGGCGTACAGTCTCATGTGCTCCTCCTCATCTATGGTGATGGATGTTTCGGCAAGCTCACTACTTGCCTTCGGAGGAGCACTACATCATCCGAGCGCTCCGCCTAGAGGAGTCTCACCCTCTTCGCTGGCTTCGCTGGACTTCGCTGAAAGGCAAGTGGTAACTGGGTTCTGCAAAACGGCTGGTACCTTCCGGTACCGGTCCAGGTGTTCCTCTAGCTTTCGGCAGATTTCACGAAGTGAGGGATCGATTGATTGATTGCTGGTGATGGTGCCTGCGGCCCGGCTCAGAGTCGAAGCATCCTCAGCATCCCGTGCCACCCTCTTCGCTGGGCTTCGCTGAAAGACACGTGGTAACTGGGTTCTGCGAAACGGCTGGTACCTTCCGACCGGGGTTCTGCGAAACGGGTTCTGCGAAACGGCTGGCACTTCCGGTTCTGGGCACTTCCGGTTCTGGGAAGGCACCGCTGAGCACTCCCAACTCCGCTTCGGTAAGCTGACGACGGAGCGGAACCTGGAGCATGGCCGGCCATCGCAAGAGGAAAAGAGCGAGCCCGTGGAGATGGGTGGTGGGAGTGCTCGTCGTCCTGCTGGCGATGGTGGCGCTCTATGTCGGAGTCATCGTCTACCCCACGCCGCTTTTTGCTCACCACCAGCGAATCGGTGGTTTCCGCGTCCACTCCGATCAAGCGCCTGCGGTCGACGTCGAGGCGCTCGTCGCGGAGGTCGCCGAGCGACTGGCTGCCTTCGAGCACGAGCCCGAAGCCAAGACCTACACGGTCTACCTCTGCCACAGCCTGCGCCGCTACAGCTTCTTCGCGAAGCTGACCCGTCGCACTTCAGCGTCGCAGGCCATTGGCCTCTCCGCCCCGGGCAACATCTTCGTTTCCATGTCACGCCTCGCGCAGCTCGCGGCCGATGAGGCCGGGCTGTTCGCGCATTCGCGGTTCGAGGGAAGACCAGCCTTCGCCATCGCCCACGAGATCGCACACTTCGGCCTCATCGACACCCTCGGGCTGGACGCGAATCGTTCGCTACCCGCGTGGAAGAGTGAAGGCTGGGCTGACTACCAGGCCAACCTGGCGGCAATCCGCCGCGATCCGAACTACGATCTGGCGCAGCGGATCGACCTGTTGGACGACTCGCGCTACTGGCAGAACCCACAGCTCAGAGCCCGCCACTTCTACGCCTGGCAGCTCCTGGTCGAGTATCTCGCCGAGGTGCGGAGCTACCGGTTCGAAGACCTCAGCCGACCCTCGGTCACCGAGTCCGAGATCTGGGCGCAGATGCGCGCCTGGCGTCGAGGTGAAAGACCACGCCAGGAGCGGTCACCCGTGAAATGATGCGGCTCTCGCTTCTCCCAAGGCGAGTCAGCTCGCATTGAGCGCCGGCAGGCCAGAAATGTACAAGAGGTCGTTTTCAACCGCTTTCCTCGTGTCGGTCGCATTGTTCGGTCTGGCAGGTCCGGCGTCGCCGCCGGCCTTGGCGGACGGCAACGAAATCGCGCCCGGGATCTTCAGGCTCAACGGCATCGAGGAGACGCTCCCGACCGGTGACTTGAAGCCGCTCAAGAAGCTGGTGCGCCGCGTCGAGGTGGTGGGACTCGGCGAGGACGTCCACACCACCCGGGGCTTCTCGCGGGCCAAGTTCCGTCTGTTCAAGTACCTCGTCAGGAAGCGAGGCTTTCGTGTCTTCGGTTTTGAGAGTCCCTGGGTCGAGGCCGAGCGCGTGGCCACGTACGTCGAGAGCTGTGAGGGCTTTGCCGTCAATGCGATTGGCGGGCTTTTCGGCGTCTGGCAAAACGAAAGCGTGCGCGATCTCGTCGAGTGGATGTGCGAGTACAACCAGGACCATCCGGAGGACCCGGTTTACTTCTACGGCTTCGACCATCAACAGGCGTGGGACGACGCTCCGCGCCTGAAGAGCTATCTGATCCAGTTCGGGGTCGGCGAATCGAACAAGAAGGTGAAGCGGCTCGACAGCTGCGAAGGCGCGACCTCTGGATCGGTGAGCCGCTACTTCGCGACTCGACGCACTCCCATCCCTCCTGAGCAGCACGAACGCTGCCTCGACGCCCTGAACCGGACCTGGAAGTTTCTCGAGCGCCGGTCGCGGAAGCTCGTCAAGAAGAAGCTCGCGATGGCGGAGGACATCGAATGGGCTCGCATTCACGTCGTGGGTCTGCGGGCGTGGCAGCTCCAGAGCTTCTACGGAGACACCGACCTCAATCGCTCGTACGAGGAGCGGGACCGGGGCATGGCCTACATTGCTCAAAAAATACGTGAGCTTCGTTTCCCCGAGGCCAAGACCGCACTGTGGGCGCATAACGGTCACATCTCGATGGGCGGCGACTACATCCCCGGCGTTGACACCATGGGCACGTTTCTGAAGCGGGACCTCGGAGACGCATACGAGCCGATCGGGCTCGTTTCCTATCAGGCCAACATCGACTGGCCCGGTGTCGGATGCGGCCCGCTGGACCCCTCACTTCCATCGTCTGTCGAGGGGAGGCTCCGAGAGTTCGGTGAGGAGTTTCTCTTCGTGGATCTCGACTTTCCCGGCGCCGACGAGCCGCTCCTCGATCCCGGAGCGCTCTTCTACCTGAATCGCGGCCGCATGGTGCCGCGCGCCGAATTTCGCGCTCTGGTGTACA
>JAOTUP010000053.1 GCA_029863825.1 Acidobacteriota bacterium
TGGCGCTCAATAGTCGAGACGCCATGCCCAAAGGTGGGCGTCTGGACATCAGAACCGGCAATGCCGATTCGATCATCCACGCCGGCCAGGTCCTCGAGGTCGGGTCTTTTGTTCGCGTGACCGTCTCCGACACTGGAAGTGGAATCCAGCCGGAGCATCTCTCACGCATCTTCGAGCCATTCTTCAGCACCAAGCAAATGCACCGTGGTACTGGACTCGGACTGGCCACCGTCTACGGCATCATCCGCCAGAGCAGCGGTCGCATCTTTGCCAGCAATCGGGCTGATGTCGGGACCGACTTCGACATCTACTTACCCCGCATTGGAGCAAAGACTTCGACCACTTCGTCGTCCCACGATGACGTCGACCCGTGGTCAACCGATGAGACGATCCTCCTGGTGGAAGACGACGCGCAGGTCCGCTCGACGATTCGGCTCACACTCGAGGGCAGAGGCTACCGGGTCCTGGAGGCTCCGGGCGCCGCCGATGCGATAGACATCTATCGCCGGGAGGCCAAAGTTATCTCGCTTGTCTTGGCCGACGTCGTGATGCCGCGCATGAATGGGTACCAGATGGTCGACGCCATGGTTCGAAGTGGTCCGCCCAGAGTTCTCTTCATCAGCGGCCACACCGACGAGACCCTCGAGCGCCAGGAGTCCGCGCTGCGCGATGTCTATCCCCTGCTGCGCAAGCCATTCTCTCCCGCGATGCTGGTTACCAGGGTGCGGGAAGTGCTCGACCGCGCGACGCTGGCATAGTGCCTCAACTGCTCCCGGAGCTTTTCATCGCCAAGCCAGCTGTGCTGCGCAACAATCCCCGCATGCCTCAGCGAATGTAGTAGCCCGACACTCGCCAGGTGCCGTCCGAGTCCTTCATCGGCGTCACCGTCTCGACAGCCTTGCTTTTGTTCTCGAATGACGTCTCGAACTGAAGAACCACATACTCACCGTCGGGAGCGCCAGGGAGTGACGTCGAGTACTGTTTGAGCGTCACCTTCCGCGACCCCACACGCCCCAGCGGGGATCGCACTCCGGTCAGCGATTTCTCCCACTCCTGTCTTGTCACGGCACTCCTGAACAGTTTCGCTGCCCCATCCCAGCTTTCGCTGTATTTGCCTTCATCGACCAGCTCGAGCCAGATCTCAGCGGCTTTGAGTGCATCGTCTTCAGGAGTGCCTGCGGCTACGAGGCCGGCGGTGCACAGCAGCACGACGCTCGGCACGAGCAACCATCCGGTCAATTGCCTCTTCATCGATAAGCTCCTTTCTCCAACGCTCGCGGAGGAATGTTGATGTCGACTTCCCGGGCCTCAATACCTGCAATACGCACAGAGCACGACGACTATTCGCGCTTCTCAGTGCGCCGCAGCAGAAAATAAGTGAAGCGCTGCACGACATCGCCGGGCGTCCGATGTGACTCCGCCCTACAGTGATCCTCCAATCGCCAAGTGGAAGCTGATGACGAGGTTGAGGGCGATGAAGAACCACACGACTGAAAGCAGCGCAACAAGCCCCACTGTCAACACCAGAGCGATCGGGGGCGACTTCTCACCGAAGAGCCGCCGGTTCACATACAAAAATCCCAGCGGCACGAGTCCGAGAACGAGAACACCGATGAACGGCTCGGTCCACAGACGATCCTGACTCCGCCCCGAGCGCACGTACAAATAATCGCCACCCAGCCAGATGGCGAGTGGTACGGCGGCCACGGCGAGGTTTCGCAGCACGTAACCGACGACCGCGACGACGCGACGCTGTGCGCCCCGACTCATACTCCGCCTACTGCGCCCGCTCCGACATCCGGCTCTCAGGCTCGGCGGCGCCAATGCCTCCGCCTTTTATGGTCTCGACCTCACCGATCGGCGCCTCGACCCTCCGGAGCCGCCGCCAGCCGAGGGCCCATATCGAGCGGAAGGTGCGTTCGAGAAAGAGCTTCTCTGCAAGCACCGACAGCGGCCCCAGCCAGCGAACCGAAATGTCTTCGTAGCCGCTGACCGCGACGACGCCGTCAACGTCCTCGAACCGCACTTCGCCCTCGCCGCGCCAGAAGCCGCGAAAAACCCAGCGGACCCTCTGGTTCGGCTCAACAGCGGTGATCCGTGCCACCAGCGGGAAGGGAAAGCTCTTGAGCGGAACCGAGTACCAGCCGTCGCCCAACTCCTTCACCTCTCCCATCAGACCGTAGAGCCGGGTCCAGTCGGCAGGCGTTGGGAAGTAGGAGAATACGTCACTGATCGGCAAACGGAAGGACTCGCTGAAGCTCACTCGCATGGTGGCCCACCTTTCTGAGTTTCGCCCACTGCACCCGCCTGACGGAGACTGTCTCCGCTTGCTTCCCGTCGCCACATTCTCGGCAGCAGATGAAACCACTGCGCGTAACCGGCGGTGCCGGCACCGATCCACAGTGCCAGGACCTGCACCGCTGCCGGAACCTCGACGCCAAGCCACGCATGTAGTCCGGTCACCAGCCCGCCCACGAGCGCGAAGACGACGAATCCGACCGGAAACGCGAGCATAAGCATCATCCAGCCAAATACCTCGACCGCATCGTGCGGTTCAGGCTGGCGATGAAGAAGATAGAAGAAGAGAGGAAGCACGCAGAGGAAGATCCAGGCCCCACGCGCAGCGGCCCCCGCCCGAGACCGGGACCTTCGACTCGTCGGAATCCTGAAGTCCATCAGCACCACCGGGCGTGACTCGGACCGGACCGCGACTGCTCTGCCGAGCCACTCTGGAAGTCTACTCCTTCTCCGGGAGCCTCGCGGCGCCTGCCAACCGCAGCTCAGAAGTGGCGCCTTGGCACCAGGCCCGAGCCACCTCTTCAACAACGATCAAGCGATTGACGATTCGGCGTGCGAGAACTCCGGGAGCAGCTCGACAGCGTCGGGCGACTCGCTACCCCACATCTTCCACGTTCTGGCCGAAGGCGATGTCATATCCGTCCAGATCCTGGATGCCGAACTCTCGGCAGCCATACGGCTTGTCCTCGAGGTCGTAGTCGATCTTGGCGCCCCGCGCCTGCACCTCGCGATAGAACGAGTCGACGTCATCCACCCAAAAGTAGATATTCCACATCTTGTCGACCACCTTGTAGTGCGGAACGATGAATGCTGGATCCCCCACGCGGCTCAACATGAGGTGGCACCGGTCGCGACGGAGAATGCAGAAAGACGGCGGCTCGCCCCACAGCTCGTCGTATGTAAAGCCGACCTGGTCGCGGTAGTAGTTCGCCGCCGCGACAACGTCGCGAACCAGGAGAATCGGGGCACTGCCGATGATGCTCGCGTTCATTTCGTCGCTCCTCGAGCCGGAACCAGTCTAGCGAACGGACGGTGCATCCTGTCCCACCTGCTCGCGTCAGCCTGCTGCCAGTCGATCCATCTGTCACGTTGACGCAGACCGGGTGTCC
The DNA here is from genome assembly GCA_029863825.1 of Acidobacteriota bacterium. Classification (GTDB taxonomy): domain Bacteria; phylum Acidobacteriota; class Thermoanaerobaculia; order Multivoradales; family JAHEKO01; genus JAOTUP01. Next base: position 3,408 of record JAOTUP010000053.1, read on the forward strand.
ACTGTCGCGTTCCTGAAGAGAGCCTCACACAGACCAGCTCACCCGATCTCTTCCGACCCATCGAGGCTTCGCAGATCTGCCACCGACGTTCGAATGTCTTCGAGGCAGAGCTCCATGCGATCCAGGTGAGTGCGGAAGTTGAGCACACAGATCCGAAGCGCGAACACTCCATCGAGAACCGTGCCGGTCAGGAGCACTCGCTTCTTCGCGTTGATCATCTCGAGCAGCCGGCGATTCACGCGGTCGGCCTCGCGATCTGTAGAGCCTTCCGGTCTCAGCCGAAAGGCGACAACCGAGAGCTGAGGTGGAGCGATGATCTCGACGCCCGCGATCGTTTCGAGCTCGCGGAGCGCCCACTCGGCCAGGTCCAGCTTCTCATCGAGCGAACTTCGGAAAGCGTCGAGACCGTACATTTTGATCGGCAGCCAGACTCGCAAGCCGCGAAAATCACGCGACAGCTCGGGCGAGATCTCGCAAAAGTCCACAAGCTCCGGCGACTCCTGAAGCTCCGGCATGTAATCGGCCTGCACCGTGTGGGCGCGTTTTAGGGCACCACCGTCGCGCACCAGCAAGCAGCCGGTCCCGTACGGCAAGAACAGGCCCTTGTGCGGGTCGAGCGTGATCGAGTCGGCGCGCTCGATCCCGGCCATTCGGCCTCGGCCGCGCTCCGTCAGTGCAAAAAACCCTCCGTAGGCCGCGTCCAGGTGCAGCCATAGCTGCTCGCGATCGGCAACATCGGCCAGGGCGCTCACATCGTCGACCGCCCCGGTGTTCGTCGTGCCGACGCTGCCGACGATCAAAAACGGAGCTCTTCCCGCCAACCGATCACCGGCGATGGTCTCCTCGAGCACGTCTATCCGCATACACCAGTCGTTATCAACGAGAACGCTGCGAACAGCCGATTCAGGAAATCCGGCGAGTGTAGCTGCTCGAGTTACCGAGTGATGAACCTGTGTCGACACGTAGATCGTTCCGTCGAGAAAATTCTCCGGCAGCCGCTCGCGTCGAGCCGTGAACAGCGCCGTGAAATTGGCCAGCGATCCACCTGAAGACAGAAAACCGCGTGCTTCGTCCGGGTAGCCGAGCATGCGGCAGAACCAGCGAATCACGTTCACCTCGAGCTGCACCAGGCCGGGCGCCGCCGTCCACACCGTGACATAGCGGTTGATGCCGTCGGCAATGAAATCGGCCAACGCCGACGCGAAGAGTCCACCCCCCGGGATGTAGGCCATGAAGCCCGGGCCGGCATTCATGAAGCTCTTGGCCGCAAGCCGGTCAACGACCAGCTCCACGAGCTCCTCGATGTCCGTACCGCTCTGAGGCGCCTCTTCCACCAGCGAACGCGCCAGCTCGTAGCCACCTTCGATGTCCGAGGCAGGCTGAGAAGGGAGCGACTCGATGTGCGCGATGATCCGATCGGTAGCGAGTTTCGCCATCTCCCGCATTCTGTCGGCCGTGGGCTCCAGATCCTCGAAGCGCGGAGACATCAACAGATCCTACTCCAGGCACACCTCTGCTTCCGCAGGCCGCAACGCGCTCTCATCAAAACCAGACGGCTGGCGCGTCGTTCGTGGATCAGGTGATCTTGACGACTGTGCCGCCCGTGAGCGACGTGAGTTCAGCCGGCGTGAGGCACACGACGGCGTGCGGCGTGCCCGCTGCAGCCCACATCTCCTCGAAGCCGAAGAGGTCTTCATCGATGAACACTGCAAGCTTCTCCTCGAGCCCGAACGGCGGCACTCCGCCGATGGCAAAACCGGTCACTTCCCGCACGAAAGCCGGCGTCGCCATCTCGACAGCCTCCCCGACCCGTTCGGCGACGACCTGTTCGCTGATCCTGTTGCCACCGCTCGCCACGACGAGAACGCCCGAGCCGGAGCGGGTCGCCCTGAAGACGATGCTCTTGGCGATCTGTCCGATCGAGCAGCCAACGGCTTGGGCCGCCTCGGCACTGGTACGCGTCGAAGTCGGGAGCTCGAGCACGGGGCACTCGAGACCTGCCTCCGCCAGCACTCTGCGGACACTCTCGAGACTCTTCTTTCGCCTCGCCATGACTCACTCAACGCGAAATCCTGCGCCCGCGGATGATGTCACGAGCGAGGCTCGCCGGCCCGCCGACCGCTTTTCAGCCTACCACCGCTTCCCGAACGACGGATCGGCGTGCGGCGCCACCGTTTATCGAGCACACCGCCTGTTACGGCGCGCTGCCCAGAAACTCCACCAGCTTGCCGGCCAGACCTGACAGCGCTTCGACCATCGCCTCGGATTGCGATCTGCGCATCGTCTCATAGGCATTCAGGTCCTCGGCAGACCGCGACGCACCGAAGGTCGACGAGGCCGTCGAGGAGAACGGGATGATGCCCGTGCGCACATCCAGGAGTACTCCTTCCGCCACGCAGTACGCCTTTGCCTGGTCCGCTCCAAGGAAGCGATTCCGTTCGAACTGCAGGCATGGCGTGCGATAGACGAAGAGTAGATCGGACTGAAAGCGCGCCGCCGCCTCTCGCAGCTTGGCGACCGACAGCGTCCTCGGCACCAACAACGACGGAAGGAACGCGACCGACGTGAGCCGCTGGCTGCCCGCCAGCTGGTCTCTCAGACTTCTGAGGAGGTTGCTTGATTCGGAATCCGGCTCCGGCAAGACGAGCACGTGCGAGTCTCCGCCTAATTGCAGAACTGACATCCGGGCTCCGTGCGGCAGCTCGATCTTCGACGTCAGGATACGCTCGATGTCCTCGTTGCTGAGAAGCGACAGGTCCTCCTTGAACAGCGACTGGCGCAGGGTCTCTCGACCCTGATAGTCCAGCGACGCGAGATAGCTGGGCGCCTCCTTGGTTGCTGTGCATGCGAGCATCGACGCGCTCAGCACTACGGCGACAACGGTTGCTCTCGGTGGTCTATCCATGCCTGTTTCTCCACGTGCAGCAAGTGAGCTCATGACTGGTCCCGCAATCCGATTCCAGCCTGACCTGAATGGAAAACTCCATCGCTGTCACCCGCCCTACCAACACACTCCGGGAGCGCTTCGGAGGTAGGTGTCGGACTCCACCTGGTCGAGCATGAACTCGGCCACGTCGGCACGCGAGATGCGCACCGTCCAGAGGAAGCTGCCGACGCCCCGACCGTGACGAGATCCACCTCGACTGTCGCCATTGGTCAGCGCCCCGGGTCGAACCAACACCCACTCGACGCTGCTTGCGGCGATGACGCGTTCTTGGCGCGTCTTGTCCCAGAAGTAGAAGGGCAGGATGACCGGGAGGACAAAAAACGTGTAGTACAGGCCCATGCGCCCCGCGCTGTCTCCGATACCCATCGAGGTCTCGCAGACGAAGCGCGAAACGCCGTGCGTTTCCATTGCACTCAGGATGTTTCGAGTTCCTTGCGACAGGATGCGAGTGGGATAGAAGAACCGCTTGTGGCCAAGGGCCGAAAGCACCGCCTCCTGCCCACGCATCGCCTTCTCGACGGAGCCGACGTCGAGGACATCACCCTGAACGACCGTCAGTTGTGGATGACTGATCCCGAGCCGCGCCGGATCTCGCACGAAAGCCGTGACGGCGTAGCCGCGCTCCAACGCCCGTGCGACGAGCTGACGACCGGTGCCACCGGTCGCCCCGACGATCAGGACCCGAGCGGGAGGATGTCGAGGCGCACCACTTGAGGGTGCGGCCTGCGACCAGAACCCTGCACGTGCCAGAGCGACTGACAGGGCAACGGCGTAGACGATGAACCCGAGCAGAAGCGTCACGTCAAGCGCTCCCATCCGGCACTTGACCGCGAGCCACCCAGGACCCGCGGCGGTGCGTGCTCGGTCCGTCGATTGGCTGATTCACGCACCAAGTCTACAACCGACTTCCCCACCTCCACTCGAGCGACAAGCCAGGCATTCTCGTACGCTCGATGACATCGGGGAAGAGCTGCCTGCATAGCCTGGCCGACTCTGAGCTCAGCAGTGCGCGCGGCATGAACACGGGACCGCGACCGATTCAGCGAGTCGTCAGACGTTCTCGTCTCAGCCACTACACACCTCTCTGACGCGAGGAGACCTGAAGAACCGCAGAGGCAGCCAGAGCAGAAAGGCCCAGAAGACGCTGTTGGCGGTTACCCCCGCCGCCATGATCAGCGCCAACAGCACGGACGCCTCTGCATATGAGACTACGTCGCTCAGCATTGCGACCGTGAATAGCAGCAGACAGGCGAAACCAACCCACAGAACGGCCAGTACGATGATGCGCCCCACATCCTGGAGTTTCCGTAGTCCCATGCCGCCCCACAGCAGGCCAAGGCCTGTAACGGCCTGGAGGATCGCTCCACCGACGTAAAGCACATTGAAGTTCCGGAACACAAACGACTCTTCGTGAGCCGGTCCTCCCGTCTCGAACACAAAGAGACCCATGAGCGCCATGGAGAGTCCCCATACAACGAAGAAACCGCCGAGCCAGATACAAATGGTCCCGCTTCTCTCGATTTTCGTTCGGAACAGCTCTTCTTCTCCCGCGGTCCGTCGCGAGACTTCGCTCTCAGCGGCCGCTACCAGATCTGTCGGATAGCTACTGCGCTCGGAGCCCAGGATCTGAAGCAAGGCTTCCGTGGTTTGAGTCTTCACATTCATGGGATCGCCTGCGGAGCACGTCGACTTCAGCCACTTATGAGGTTGAATCGAGCCCCCGCTCCTCACTCACCGTCCACGCCTTTTCCGCTCGCCTCCACAGGTAGATGCAGCCAGCCACGGTACCGACCGGAAACAGCAGCATCCACCTCCCGAAGAACAGCACCAGCGGAGCCGCGACCGCAGACCCCAATCCGCCCATACCGAGGCTGGCGCGAACCCACCATCGCCCGCGCATGGAGAGTCCCGGGAGCCGCTCTTCTTCGAAAGCAGCAACGAAGTAACCAGGAACCGCGGCCAAAGCGCCAAAGACCACAGCAGAGAAAGACCACAGCAAGGGATGTATTCCTGACAAATCCACGCTGCCATCAAAAACCTCTGACCAGACTCCCCACATGAGTGGAGCAGCGAGAAGAAGACAGGCCGCCGGGAACAGAACAAGAGGGATCCCCGTCAGAGCCTGACGAGCTACTCGCTGATCGCTGGAACTCATACTCACAACCTGAGGACCACCTCTATACCGGCCGGTCCGCTGAATCTGGACGGCTCACGCAGTGTCCGCCGATTGCCCGCCTTGCCGTGGTGGGCCGCCATGTCGCTTCGAGCGCCGCCGTCGCTCTGCGGATCTCCCTG
>JAOTUP010000054.1 GCA_029863825.1 Acidobacteriota bacterium
GCTCATGGGCACACTGCGCCGCCCGGACGATCAGCCCGCCGGCGTCTTCTCCTTGTTCAGCGTCGTGTTGCCGGAGAGCAGGTCGTCGGCCAGCTCGCCGAGATTCCGGCCGGAGAGCATCTCGAGGACGCCCTCCTTGAGACGATGCCAGTGGTCGTGCATGGGGCACGGCAACCCGTCGTCGCACGGCTCAAGCCCCAGGACGCAGCGATCGAAGCCGTCGAGGCCGTCGATCGCCTGCACGACCTCGAGCAGAGTGATGCCGGTCGCCGGCCGCGCCAGGCAGACGCCCCCGGCGGGACCCTTGGACGAGTGGAGAATGCCGGCCTGCGCGAGCCGACCGCAGATCTTGCTCAGGAAGTGGAACGGGATGTCGCAGCGGTCCGCGAGCTCGCGGACGGTGACGAATCCGTCGTGTTGGCCGGCCGCGAGGTGGAGCACGACCTGGAGGCCGTACTCTCCGGCCTTCGAGAAGAGCATCGCGGGGCGCTCCCGAGGCTGGGCGGAATCCGCCAATAATAGACTAAAGAGTCCGAAATCTGAAAACAGAGCTGGGTTCGGCAGCTCCCTGCCCTCCCGGCAGCGGGACGGCCCATCTTGCGGGCTCGGAGAGGCTTGCCGACGGATGTGCCCGTGCGGCGGTGACGTCGAGGCCGTGATCTTGCTTAGTTAATGATCGTACGCCGCCTCGATCCCGCAGCCGCTCCACGGATCGACCGTGTTAACCAGGCGGTCGGGAGTTCGGGTCCCTCCCGGGGAGCCAGTCTTTCGATTATCGAACTCCGCGCGGGTGGTTAACAGGCGAGGATCACGGAGAGCCGATCTCGATGCCGCAAGGGCGCAGCTGCCTGACGGATTGGGCGTCGACGATTCGTCGCCATGCCCCGTCGGAAACTCAGAGAGTCGCCAGATTCTTCTGGTTGGAGGGGACCGTTGCTAGCCGCTCTCTTGATCTCCGAATCCGGGTGAGAGCCCCCCGTCTTCACTTTCCGCGTGGATCGAATCCAGACGGCGGGTCAGTGGCCTATTTGAGCTCGACCAACACGAGTTCCCAGGCTCTGTCACTGATGTTCTTGGGCAGATGCTGACCCGCCGGGATGAACAGGCTCTCGCCAGCCTGCGCTGAGATGTCCTGTTTTGATCCGTCAGGCAACGTCATTTGCACCAGGTGGTCTGTCAGGAACACGGCGACGGTGTCCGGGTGAAAGTGCATCGTTGACTCTTCGCCCGCCCCGTAGGCGATGCGCACGATGCGTACCTGGTCGTTCTCGAACTCTGGTGTGTAGTGAGCCGGGTCAACCGCTACCGAATCTGGCTCGATCACCGCGCCAGTCGCTCCAGATTTCAGCTCGATCGCCACGATCTCGAAGTCGCCGCCGAGGTTTTTGCCCCGGTGTTGCCCGGCTGGGGCGAATTCATGCTCACCGGCTTTGACTGAAAGCTCCTCTGTCGATCCGTCAGGCATTGTCACCTGAGCCTGGAGATCCGTCAGAAACACGCCGACGTGGTCCGGGTGATAGTGCATCGGCGATTCCTCTCCTGGACCGTACTTGATGCGGACAATACGCACGCGATCGTTCTCGAACTCCGCGACGTAGTGATCAGGATCGACGACGGTCGGGTCGGGTCGTTCGGCAACGGTTGCGACCGCGTCGGAAACCGCTTCGGCTGCTTGTTCGACCTCAGGCTGTGCACAGGAAACAAGGAACGAGATCGCAACCAGCACGACCAACGAAGAGATCTTTCCAGACATAGCGACACCCCCTAAGACTTGGCGTCGTAAGCCTAACCGAAAGCGGGCGGCAGGAGAAGACGGCGTGCCGCGCGCCTGACTCATTCGTTAGCCGCACGGTTCAGCTCGAGATGACCTGCCCGTCCAGATTTGCTCCACCCCGAGTGCGGGTTTCGGGGACCACAAGTGGGGTACCGTTTGCTCGGCCGCTCAGAGAGGCACTTCGAGCCTCCATCCGGAAGTTGCTGCTCGTGAACGACTTCGAAAGTCGTCCCGTTTTTCGTCTGGATTTCGATATGAGTTTCTCCCCGGGAGCCAGTCTCGTTCGGAACTCATCTCGAAACCGCGGCGGTCCGTCTCCGGAGGGCGAAACCATCCATTCCTGGCGTTGCGCGCAGCGTCCTCGTAGTCGTGCGTATTGACACGAGTGACGCATTGTTTGATCCTGAAGCCCGTTCGTTCTCGACGCGACTCGAAGGCGGAAATCGTTCCGCACGGCCGGGGTGGACCCTCCGGGTTGCTGGTCTCGAGCCGGGGGCACCGGGGCTCCCGCAGTCTGACGAGTCGCTATTCAAATGCTGGCACGTCAGCGTGAAGAGGAGAGAGAATGCGATCAGCGATGAAGGTTGTCTTTGCGGCGTCTTTGATCTTGTTCTCCGTCGCCGCGTTCGCTCAGAGCGCCGCGGAGAAAGAGGCTGTGAGCGTCATCGAGAAGTACTGGCAGGCTCGACATGACCGGGACTTCGCGACACAGGTCTCGTTGATGAGCGACAAAGGGACCCTGGATGCCAACTCGGACGGCACGTTCTTCCGAACGAGCCCCAAGGTGAGCGCAGAGGAACTCGAGGCGCAGATTCCCGGCTCGAACTCGACCAGCGTCTACTATCCGGAGGCCACGGAGCTTGCAGCAGGCGTCGTGCTGGTTCGTTATTATCTTGAGGGCGTCATCGAATCGCCAGCTGGAACGGTGCCGAACTACCGCACCCGGGTGACCACCACGCTCGTCAGGGAGTCAGGCAGCTGGAAAGTGCGCGCCTGGCACTTCTCACCGTTGCACGACGGTGGGCATCACCTGACGACCAAGACTGACTTCGAGGACTGAAGCCGCGGCATGAGCGCCTGAAGACTCTTCGGTCGCTCGACCTTCCCGTCCGGGCACGTTTCTCCGTGTGCCGTCCCCGGAATGTGTGCGCTCGGGATGAACCGAATCCGGGCGGGCAGGTTGTAGTGGACTGCCCGTCTGGATCCGGTCCCCTGTCGGCAGCTCGTGTCGATCGCATCGCCCTGGCGTGCTCCCCGAGACCGGTCCGAAAGGCACGAGACAGTGCCTGACGTGCGTCGCACCGAGTGGTGAGCCTGCACTTCGAAGAGCGTTCCCCCCGGGGAGCCATCGCTCGTTAGGATCTCATCTCGAAATCCTCCTTATCGCGCGCCTCGTCGCGCGGCCATCGAGCTCAGCTGATGACCTCCCGGTGTCTCGGGCAGGGAAGGGCCGAATCGAACGATTGCTGGACGTCCACGCCTGCCCCTGAGCGGGTGGCGCGGCCGTGCGGCTCTGGCATTCGAACACGTCAATGGCGCGCAGTAAGTCTTCGCTCACCTGGAAGCTCGGTTTCGCTTACGGGCACGCGATCGTAGGCGCCTGGACGCGGCACGGTGTGTTGGCCGGTGGCCGCTGTGCGCCCGAGCTATCGGTACCGAATGATCCTTCCGTGGCGCCATCAGTCGGGACGACGACATAGTAACGGTTGCCAGGTTGAGAGTTCACGGCCGCAGTTTCGTCGCCGGCCGTGCTGCACAGTACGTCTTCATGATCGAATGAGGGGAGTGCAGCCAGAGATCCTTCGTAAACCGCGTAGTCCGTGTCGACGAGTGAGCAAGACAGGTTCCATCGGAGCGTCAATGGTGGATTCGCGCCCGAGCCGTCGTTGAAAAGTCTCAGGCCGCTGACCGTTCCCGCGGGCCGCAAGATTTGTATTGGGTGAAACGCGTCCATGCTCTCGTCGTCGATCTCGCAGAGCGTGGAGCCGATGCCTGTACCGGGGCAGTTGTCGGCGCTGAGCGTGGTCGTCCCGGCAATCGACTCCGATGCGACATCCTCGATGCCACCCCATGGAGTGAAATTGAGTGTCATGTTGCCGCGCGTCGCCACGAACGTGAAACTGAACTTCTCACCCGGGCCGAAATCGGGACAGCCGCAACTTGCCGCCGTCGGGTTCGGTCCACAACCATCCTGCTCGGTCCAGTTTGAGCAGCCGAATTCGTCCCAAGGAACCTCGACTTCGAAGACGAACAGTGGAGGGCGCTCCGGAATCCCCGGTCCTTGATCCCAGAGCTGCAGTGTCGTTAGCGAAGTCCATTGGCCTGTCCAGCGACGCAGTTGAACCGCTTCGTCTCCCAGTCCGTTCAGATAGCGGCCGAAGTCGTAGAGCAGCAAGTAATCCGCTCGAGTCACCGGGCTCGAGCCGACACCGGCTATCGCGATGGATGTGGTACCCAGACCCAGGCAGGTCTGCGTCGTATCACACGTGTCGTCGATGGTGCAGCCGGAACCGCATGTGCGAATCCGGCAGAGCTCCCCTGAGCTGCAGGTGCCCAAGTCGCAGCACTCCGGCGCCTCGAACGAATTGAGGCAGAAGTGACAATCTGCGTCTACCGTGCAGCCTCGATCCGCAGATACACTGCAAGTCCCCGTGGAGATCACGATTCCACCCGGGTCGAACAGGGCGTGCGAGCCTCCTGCCTGGGAGTCGATCGCAAGCTGCAGAAAGGGGATCGAGAGGGGGTCAGCGAAGTCCCAGAACTCGACGATGAAATAGACCGCGAACTCATCCTGCGCAGTACCGATCGCCTTCAGATCGTTGACCGCGCCGTCGGTTCGAGCGTCGTACCAGACGGTCTCTTCGTCCGCTCCGGAGCAAGACTCGCCGTTTGGGCAGTCGGCGCTCGAGTAGCAGCCGGTATCGGGAAGCAGCCCGGTGCATCTCCCGCAGCTCAGTCGTTGTGCGCTGTTCTCTGCACGGGTCAGAGACGGGACACGATAACACCACTCGTCGAAGTTGTGGTCGGCCGCATGATCGGCGAAAACACCGATGTGTGCCATCCCGAGCGCCGCGAGATGCACGAGGACCGCCTGCCACCGAATCGGTTGCTGGGAACTGCGGGCCGGCGCGCTTCGCCCGGACATGAGTTTCAATTCTACTACGCCGGCTACAAGGCTGGCTGCAAGAGAGTGACCTGCCCGTCTGAGTCCGATCCACGCGTCTGGACATCTCGGTACTGGTATTTCGAGGAACGTTCGTCCCGGGGAGCCAAGTCCAAAGAGCGGTTGATCTCGAACCGCTTCGTTCATCGGTTGACGGACGCTCGGGATCTCGCCGGGGGTATCGTTGTCTCTCTCGTTATTCTGCCTGTTGCTCAACGGCGCTCTGGCGGACGCGTTCGACCAGCGCGTCGAACTCGGGGCCGTGCAGGGATTCGAGGTCGGTGTCCTTGGATATCGAGTCGGACTTCGCATACCCCGCGTCGACCGCCTCGCGCAGCCGGTCCATCGCCTCGGCCCGGTCGCCGCGCACGGCTTCGAGGCCGGCTAGGTCGTAGAGAGTCGCGACCGTGTTCGGGTGATCGTCCCCGAGCACGCGTTTTTGGGTCGCGAGAAGTTCGAGGTAGAGCGGTTTCGCATCGGCGTAGCGGCCTTGTTGCGAGTAGACGAGAGCCAGATTGTATTCGGAGGAGAGCGTAGCCGGGTGGTCATCCCCGAGCACGCGCTTCATGGCCTCGACGGTGTCGAGGGACAGCGCTTCGGCCTCGGCGTGGCGGCCCTGCTTCCGGTACAAGGCAGCCAGGTTGTTCTTGGTGACGAGCGTGTTCAGATGGTCGTCGCCGAGCACGCGCTCGGAGCTCCTGAGGGATTCGAGATAGAGCGATTCAGCTTCGTCATAGCGACCCTGCATCGAGTAAAGATCAGCCAGATTGATCATAGAACTGAGCGTGGCCGGGTGGTCGTCCCCGTGAACGCGCTTCCGGGTCTCGAGGGCTTCGAGGCCCAGCGACTCGGCGTCGTCGTAGCGCCCCTGGATCTTGTGCAGGACGGCCAGATTGGTCATAGAACTGAGCGTGTCTGGGTGGTCATCACCGAGCACGCGCCTGCGGGCCTCGAGGGTCTCGAAGTTCAGCGGCTCGGAGTCGTGATAGCGGCCCTGGTTCTTGTACATGACGGCCAGATTGTTCATGGTATCGAGCGTGTGCGGGTGGTCGTCCCCGAGCACGCGTTTCCTGGTTTCGAGGGCTTCGAGGTACAGCGGCTCGGCTTCGGCGTAGCGGCCTCCGATCAGGTACAGGCTGGCCAGGTTGTTCATAGAGTTGAGCGTGTCCGGGTGGTCGTCCCCGAGCACGCGCCTGCGGACCTCGAGGGCCTCGAAGAACAGCGGCTCGGCCTCGGCGTAGCGGCCCTGGCTCCAGTACAGACTGGCCAGGTTGTTCATGGAGTCGAGCGTGCCCGGGTCGTCGTCCCCGAAAACGCGCTTACGAGTCTCGAGGGCTTGGATGTAGAGCGGCTCGGCCTCGGCGTAGCGACCCTGGCCCCGATACAGGTTGCCCAAGTTGCTCATGGAGGCAATTGTGTGCGGGTGGTCATCACCGAGAACGCGCTTTCGGGATTCGAGTGTCTTGAGGGACAGCGGCTCGGCCTCGTCGAGTCGGCCCTGGTTCTTGTACAAGATGGCCAGGTTGTTCATGGAGCTGAGCGTCTGCAGGTGGTCGTCTCCGAGCACGCGCTTCTGGGCCTCGATGTTCGTGAGGTACAGCGGCTCGGCTTCGGCGTAGCGGCCCTGGTTCTGGTACAGGCTGGCCAGGTTGTTGATGGAGCTGAGCGTCTCCGGGTGTTCGTCTCCAAGTACGCGCTTGCGCGTCTCGAGCGCCATCACGAGCTGCGGCTCGGAGCGCTCTAGGCGGCCGAGTTTGCGGTACGTCTCCCCGATCGTTTGCCGCAGCCGGGCGTCCGTCTTCGGCTGGTCCCCGAACTTCTCGTCGAGGGTCCGCACCGCGGCGGCGAGGATGTCCTCGTCGATCATGTCGAGCGCCAGGTCGGTCGAGTTCACGCCGCCGACCAGCGATTCGTGTGTCGCGACGGCCGAGGCCACCTGCTGCTCCGAGATCCCGCCGCCTCGATAATTCCTCGCGACTCGCTCGGAGAGGTTCTCCATCAGGCGACGCCCCATCTTCTCGGGATCCGTCGCGCTCAGCATCCCGGCCTGGAATTCCACCACCGACTCGAGGTCGCTTCGCGCCTGCTCCGCCTCCCGTCGCTGGGCGGCCTCCCGGAGGCCGAATACGGTCGAGACGACCATGCCCGCAATCAGCATGAGCATCGTCGCCACGACGCCGCCGACCAGCGTCTTGTTGCGCTTGGCGAACTTCCGCAGCTGATAGGTCGCGCTCGGTGGTCGAGCCAGGATCGGCTGGGACGTGAGATAGCGTTCTATGTCCTCAGAGAGCGCCGCGGCGCTGGCATACCTGCGGTCGGCATCCTTTTCCAGCGCCTTGCCAACGATCGTCTCGATGTCGCCGTCCAGTTTGCGGGTGCCGCTCCAGGAGTGACTCAGAGACTTCGGTTGAGTCTCGCAGATCACGCGCACCGCTTCGACGAGCGACGACGTGTTTGTATCGTACGGTCGAGAGCCGCAGATCATCTCGTACAGAATCACGCCGAGCGAGTAGACGTCAGTACGAAGATCGATCGCCCCGGGGTCGCCGCGCGCCTGTTCGGGACTCATGTATGGCAGCGTCCCCTTGATCATCCCGACTTCCGTGACCATCGAGGCGGCAGCAACGTCGGTATCCGTGATACGTGCCAGCCCGAAGTCGAGAATCTTGATTTCCGGGGGGGACTGTCTCCCCGGGGGACTCTCGCCATTCGACGTCACCACGATGTTCGAAGGCTTCAGATCGCGATGGATCACTCCCCGCTGATGCGCATAGTTCACCGCATCGGCGATCTTGCGGAACAACGCCAGTCGCAAGCGAAGATCGGCGACAGTTCCCTTCGGGGACGCTCCCCATTCATCCAGCGGTTCGCCCCGGACGATCTCCATGGCGAAGAAGTGCTGGCCGCCTTCCGTGCGTCCCGACTCGTAGATCGCGGCGATGTTGGGATGCTTCAATCTCGCCAGGCTGTCCGCCTCGCGCTGGAACATCCTGACCTGGGTCTCGTCGACGAACTGGCCGCCGCGGACGACCTTCAGCGCGACCTTGCGCCGCGGGTTCTGCTGCTCGGCCTCGAAGACGACGCCCATGCCGCCCTCGCCGAGCTTGCCGAGAATTCGGTAAGGGCCGATCGACGAGGGCAGGCCGGCCTCGGCGGGACCGTGAGCCGCCGAGCCGAACGAAACGGTCTCATCGGCTTGGCCGGCCGGCTCGTCCGATCCGTTTTGCCCCGCGTCGCCGCCGACGTGCGTCTCGTCTTCCATCGCTGTTGCCAGCCTACGCGGATCGGGTCCGCGACTCAACGCAGAGGCAAGCCGCCGCGGCTCCTGCTAGGCGCGTTCCAACAAGACGGCCCGTCTGGATCCGATCCAGTCCGAGTGTGAAGTTCGGGAGCGAACGGGGAGCTGCGAATGGCAAAGAAGAGCCATATCGTCGATGAGTTCATCAAAAGGAAGCGAGAAGCCGAGATCCCGCGGAAGACGGACCGATCGCTGCCGTGGTACTCGGAATCGCAGGCTCAGACGTTCGCTGCTCGCCTCGGTGAGCCATCCTGGGACGGCAGCAGCACGGCCAGCGTCATTGATCCTCTGGCGACTTGATGTGCTCGATCTCAGGGTTTCGAAGAGAGTCCCTCCCGGGGAGCCAGTGAAAGGTCGAAACATCATCTACGAGGCCCCGGCGGCC
>JAOTUP010000401.1 GCA_029863825.1 Acidobacteriota bacterium
CGGTCCCTCGACCGAATAGTAGGTTTCACTTTCCTTCGGCGCCTTGAGAACCCGCGGTCGCTTGGCCATGATCGGTCCTTCTGGGAGCTGATCTAGGCACTGGTCGACGATGCGCGCCGCTTGACGCATCTCTTCCATGCGCACCAGGTAGCGGTCATAGGTGTCGCAGTTGTGACCCAACGGTACGTCGAAATCGACGTCCCCATATGCCTCGTAGGGCATCGCCTTGCGCAAATCCCAATCGATGCCGCTGCCACGCAACATAGGACCGGTGACGCCGTACTCGAGCGCCACCTCGGGCGCCAGAACTCCGATGCCCACTGTCCGTTTCTTCCAGATCCTGTTGTTGGTCAGCAGACCTTCGTACTCGTCCACTTTGGCAGGAAAGGCGCCGATGAACTCGCGACAGCGATCTTCCCAGCCGACGGTCAGGTCGTACGGTTGACCTCCGGGGCGCATGCAGTTGAGAGTCAGGCGGGCGCCGCAGTACTCCTCGAAAAGATCCAGAATCTCCTCGCGTTCGCGAAAGGTGTAGAAGAACGGCGTCATGGCGCCGATATCGATGGCGTGCGTCGCCAGCCAGATGAGATGACTCGAGATGCGCTGGAGCTCGGCCAGAATCGTCCTGATGTACCGAGCCCGAGGTGGCGGCGTCAATCCGACGAGCTTCTCGACGGCACCGACGTAAGCGAGGTTGCTGGTCGCCGCTGCCACATAATCCATGCGATCCGTATGGGGCACATTCTGGAAGTAAGGGTGCAGTTCGAAGAGCTTCTCGGTCCCGCGGTGCAGATAGCCAATGATGGGATATGCGTCGACGATCCTCTCGCCATCGACCTTCAGTCTGAGCCTCAGCACACCATGCGTCGCCGGATGCTGCGGTCCGAAGTTGAGCTCCATCTCCTCCAGGCCAAAGAGCGTTTCTCCGCGCGAGTTGGATGGCGTCTGGATCATGAAGGCTCGGTCTCGGGTTGCGATTCAGGCGCCTTCGCGGGCTTCCAGCCAGTGCCGTCGCTGGCCACCGGACCGGATTCGTCCCGGTAGTACTCCGGATAGATCGCGGCGCCGGTGTCGACGCCTTCGACGGGAAAATCCTTGCGCAGCGGATGGCCGTGAAAACCCTCCCACATCAGAATCCGCGTCATGTCCGGGTGGTCGGCAAAGCCGACGCCATACATGTCGTAGATCTCCCTCTCACACCAGTTCGCGCCCCGCCAGACGCTGGTCACACTGGGCACTTCGGCATCTTCGGGCACGCGAACCTTGAGGCGCACCCGACGGTTCTGGTCAACGCTGTAGAGATGGTAGACGACCTCGAAGCGCGCTTCTTCGCGGTCCGGATAATCGGCACCGCAGATGTCGACCAAGAGATGGAAGCCGTGCGCGTCTTTCAGCTCCGTGCACACATCGCGGACCCTGACGAGGCCCACTTCGATCGTCAGATCCTCGCCGGTCAAGACAGCCGAGACGATCGCTTCGCCGTGGGCGCTCCGCAGGGCGGCAACCAACGGATCGGCCGCGGCATCACTCGGCTCCGGAGCTTTTGCATCCCGCTCCCACGGAGGTTTGGCCGCTTCCTCGGCCGCCTTTCGCGCCTTCGCTGCAGCCGCGGCGTCAGCCTTCGCTTTCGCAGCAGCGGCGTCGGCCTTTGCCGCCGACTCGTCGGTCGATGAGCCGTTCGCCTCTTTGTCGCTCATGTCGTGCTCTGCCCGACGACCAGGCCCGGATCCGGCGCGGCAGTGCGGCCAGACATTCGGTCGATCTTGCGCTGCAAATGGAGGAGACCCCACAATAGCGCCTCGGGGCGCGGGGGGCATCCCGGGATATACACGTCCACCGGGATCACTCGATCGACGCCCTGGGTGACTGCATAGGTCCTGTAGGGGCCACCGCACGTCGCGCAAGCGCCCATGGCGATCGCCCACTTCGGATCCGGCATTTGGTCCCAAAGCCGCCTGACGATCGGTGCCATCTTCTCGGTTACCGTGCCCGCAACGATCATCAGGTCGCTTTGACGAGGGCTGGCGCGAAAAACCTCCGCCCCAAACCGAGACATGTCGAATCGGGGGTCGAGAACCGCCATCATCTCGATCGCACAACAGGCAAGACCGAACTGCATTGGCCACAGAGAAGAGCGGCGCGCCCAGTTGAAGATCTTGTCGTACGTCGTTGTGAGGATATTGGTGTTTGCCTCGTCACTCACGCCCAATTCAGAGCCCCCCGGTTCCACACATAGATGTAGCCGACGACCAGGATGGCGAGAAACACCATCATCTCGATGAATCCAAACAGTGCCAGCTTGTCGAACGCCACAGCCCACGGAAACAAGAACACCGTTTCGACATCGAAGACGACGAAGAGCACTGCGATGAGAAAGTAACGGACGGAGAACCGGTGGTCATGAGCCAGCGACTGCGGCTCGTTGCCGCACTCGTAGGGGTCGGTCAACGTCGTCCCGGTTGTCGCGTGGCGAACCAAGCGCGCCGCCAAGAGTGTCACGGCGAGGAAGACAGTGGCGACGATGATGAACGCCAGAATCGGAAGGTAGCTCGCCATTCACTCGCTCGCCCGTGCTGATTCTCTGCTTGGGAGGCCTCTACGCCCTCAGAGGAGCCGCCATTCTACTAGGGCAAGAAGCGTAAGGAAAGGGCGTGATGGCCATCGCGCGGGTTCAATTCCTCAGATCGTCAGGTCCCTGCAGAATCTCCGCCGGGTCGATTCCACGGAATTGCACCAAGACGCGAATCTCTTCTCCCATCCCTTCCAGGTCCATCAGCTGCATCACCTCGAGTCGCTCTTCGGGTGTGCGCAACTGCGCACCGTCCAGGAGACCTGCCATCGCCAGCCACTCGGCTTGCCGCAAGAGACCCAAGGTCTGAAATCCCTCGCGTTCCCCCACCTCGATCAGTAGTGAAAAATCGATGTGCGCGCTGAGATCCTGCCGCCCCACATCGACGAAGGGATCGCGATGAACGCGATGCCGACGGTAGCAGGCGAGAGTGCCATGACGTCGCGTC
>JAOTUP010000161.1 GCA_029863825.1 Acidobacteriota bacterium
GTGGAAACCTATAATCGCAGGTGACGATCAGGCCGCGGTCGAGGCAGCGCACAAGTGAGCGGTACACCTCGCCCCACTCCAGTGTGACGTCTATGATCTGCCCATCCTCGAGCGGAGATCGGTTCCAGAGGTCGAAGCCAGAATCCGTGAGCTCCCGCTCGAGCCAGAGAAACTGGCCACCCGCTTCATCCACCCAAAGCTCCCGCAGCATCCCTCCACGACTCACAAGTCGGTGGACGGGAAATGCGTCGAACAGCTCATAGGAAAAGACGAGGCCCCGCACTGAATGAGCAGGAAGCTGAGCCACATCGCCGAGGGCGTCCACTCCCGGCGGCAACGCGCGCGGCACCCGATCCCACCCCCAGAGCCGCCGCTCTTGCCGCCTGGGCACTGCTTCAAGAAGTGCCCTCATGTGCTCGCCGCCGCCGTAGCCGGCTTCGAAGTAGTCGGCCCTCGCGCCGAGCTCCCGGTCGAGCCGCCCGAGGACTCGAGCCGTCGTGCGTCCGAACAGCGGACTCAGCGACGAGCCGGTCACGAAATCGCCGCTTCGCCCGATCGGAGGATCCGGGCGCGCATAGTATCCGTCGGCACCGTAGAGGGCCAGCTCCATGAAGACCGAGAAAGGCATCGGCCCCGAGCGGCGAATGTGCTCGATCAGACGTTCTTCCGGCGTCGTCATTCGCCGGAGTATACGCACCGCTCATCGGCCGTGCAGCGTGACCTCGCCTGTTAGAGATCACTCGTACGCGAGGGCGAGAGTCTTTCGCCACCGCGTCGGTCGCTCGGCTGCAGGACCCCGGTCCCGCCGAGCTGAACACCCCGCAAACGTTGGACCTGACCATCTCGCCCCATCGCCGCAAACCTCTTGCCCCCTTCGGGTTGCGGCTACGCGACATCGAACACCGGCTGCTAGACTTCGGTGATTCATGTCGAAGTCACCGAAGCTGCCAAGCCCCGAGAGACTCCTCACCGTCATCGAGCAGATGGCGGGGCAGCCGGTTCTCATGTGCGTCGATCTCGTCGTCGATCGCTTCATCACCGGCATTCCGAAGCGCATCAGTCGAGAGGCTCCTGTCCTCATCCTCGAGTACGAGAGTGAGCGCTTCATCCCCGGCGGTGGTGCCAATGCCGTCGCCAACGTCGCCGCACTCGGTGGGAGAGCACTACCTCTGGGCCTTGTCGGTGCAGACGAGACCGGAAAGGCACTGCTTGACGAGCTCGATTCACGAGGTGTTCCTGTCGAGGGCATACTGGAGATTCCCGGCTATCGGACACCGACAAAAACGAGGATCCTCGGCGGTGGCCGGCATGCCATCAAGCAACAGATCGTGCGCTACGACATCGAGGATTACGCGCAGCCGGATTCCGCGGCGCGTGCCGGCTGGAGTCACGCTTTGAACGGCTGGGCGGCGCAGCAGCCGCGTATTGCTGTGCTGAGCGACTACGGCTACGGCGCCGTCGAGCCGGACCTGGTTCCCCTTCTCCGCGATGCGTTGAGTGATCCCGCCACGATCCTCTGCGACAGTCGCTATCGACTTTCCGAATTCGCCGGAATCAACGGTGCGACACCGAATGAGGAGGAAGCGGAACATCTCGCGGCAACATCCTTGGGCGACGATTTCCGGCACATCGACACCATCGGTGCGGACCTGCAGAACGCGCTCGGTACGGAGTTTCTTCTCATCACCCGCGGCAGCCGCGGTGCCAGTCTTGTGCTTGAAAATGGCGTCGCTCATCTGCCGGTTCACGGCACCGACCAGGTCGCCGATGTCACCGGCGCCGGCGACACCGTGATCGGTACCTTTGCTCTGGCGCTCGCTGCCACCGCTTCCCCCATCGAAGCGGCCATTCTCGCCAGTTACGCCGGCGGTGTCGTGGTACAGAAGCTCGGCACCGCGACGGCTTCGCCAGCTGAGCTCATTCATGCCGTCACGTCAGATTCTTCAGTGATCGAGAACGTCAAATGGGACAGATTCTGACCCGGCTCGAGCTTCGGCACGCAGTGGAGCGGCTACGCGACCAGCGCCGGACTGTCGCACTCGCCAACGGGCACTTCGACCTTCTGCACGTTGGCCACCTGCGCTACTTGCGCGCGGCCGCTCGAGAGGCCAACGTCCTAGTCGTCGCCATCAACGACGACGACTCGGTGCAGCGGCTCAAGGGCCCCGGGCGCCCACTGGTGCCGGCAACGGAGCGCGCGGAGCTGCTGGCTGCCCTCGAGCCGGTAGACTTCGTCGTCGTGTTCGAGGGCGACACACCAGCGCCGCTGCTGGAAGAGCTGCAGCCCGACGTGCATTGCAAAGGCCCCGACTATGACCGGCCGGAGAATGTGCCCGAGTACGAGGTCGTGCGCGCGTACGGAGGTCGCACCGCACTCGTTGGCGATCCCAAAGACCACGCGACGAGCGATCTAATCAGCAAGGTGCGGGCTCTCGCCGACTGACTCGAGCACACCGCATCATCGTGTCGACACCGCGAATACTGATCCTTCGAACCAGTGCCCTCGGCGACATCGTGCACGCGTTGCCGGTCCTGGCGGCGCTCCGTCGCCACCATCCTTCTGCAACCATCGGATGGGTCATCGAAGAAGCCTTTGCGCCGCTGCTGCAAGAGCACATCGACATCGACGAGCTGATGCCGATTCGTCTGCGGCTCTGGCGGCGGCGACCGTCCTCGCCATCCGTGTGGCGAGAGGCGGCACAATTCGTCAGTCGACTCCACGAGTTTTCCGCCGACATAGTCCTCGACCTCATGGGCAATCACAAGGCCGGGATTCTGGCGGCCCTGTCCCTTGCCGATCGCCGCATCGGTCTCGCCGCGCCCTTCCGACGAGAGCCCTCGAGCGCGCTGTGGATCTCACAGCCAATCGCAGCGCGAGGTGACCACGCGGTCGACCGCATGCTGTCGGTCCTCGACGGCCTCGATTTGCCTGCAGAGCCAGCCGACTTCTCACCGCAGCACCTGCTGGAAGCCGCTGAGAACTTCCCGCCGCTCGACAGGCCTTCGGTTCTGCTCCACCCGGGAACCGGCTGGCCAAACAAGGACTATCCACCGGCGGCCTGGGGGCGCGTTGCCGCCGTGATCGCCAATCGCGTGGATGCAACGGTATGGATCACGCCGGGACCTGGGGAGAACGAGTTGGCAGAGCGGGTTCGCCAGGCCGCTGATGGCGCCGCTCGCGTCCTCTCGCCGCCGTCACTGCCAGGACTGGTCTATCTGCAGCGCCGCGCATCGCTCGTTCTCGGCGGCGACACCGGACCGATCCACCTGGCTCACGCCCTGGGCACTCCGACTCTCTGCGTCATGGGACCGACGGACCCCGATCGCCACGGCCCGTATCGCTCCCCAGACCGGGCAATCTGGCATTCTCTCCCATGCAGCTTCTGCCACAAGAAGTTCGACGGACCAAAGGCCTGCCTGCACGAGATCGACCCCGAGACTGTCGGCGAACGAGCCTTGGGAATACTCACCGGCAGCCTTCATTGACCGCTTTTTTTTTCCACTGCTACACTTGCGCCATCATCGAGCGGAACGACCCTCGGAAAAAGAACGACTTTGCCTGATCCCACACGTTTGATCTCAGTCCCCGCGGTCGTCCCGTCGTTCGTCAAGCCCAAAGGGAGACACCAGTGAACCGTATCGGCGAAATGCTCGTTTCGGCGGGCAAGATTTCCAAGGAAGAGCTCGACCAAGCGCTCGGAAGTCAGCAGAAGGAGGGCGGCCGACTCGGCACTCACCTGGTGAAACTGGGGCTTCTTGGCGATGAGGAGCTCGTCGAGTTCCTGTCGCAGCGCTATGGCGTTCCCGCCATCAATCTGAACGAAGTCGAGATCGACGAGTCGATCATCAAGATCATCCCACCCGACGTGGCTCGAAAGTACACGATCCTGCCGGTTTCGAAGGCGGGGGCCAGACTCACCATCGCCATGGTCGACCCGACCAACGTCTTCGCAATGGACGACATCAAGTTCATGACCGGCTATAACGTCGAGCCGGTCGTGACCTCGGAGGCGGCCCTGCGAGACGGCATCGACAAGTACTACGGATCGACTCACTCGATCGAGTTGAAGAAGGTGATGGAGGACATTGCCGACACCGACGATGCCGACCTGGAGGTGCTCGACGACGACGACGACCTCGATCTCGCCGAACTCGAGCAGCAGTCGGAGGAGGCGCCGGTCGTACGACTCGTCAACATCATCTTGACGGACGCGATCAAACGCGGCGCGTCCGATATCCACATCGAGCCATACGAGAAGGAGTACCGGGTCCGCTACAGGATCGACGGCATTCTCTACGAGATGATGCGGCCACCGCTGAAGCTCAAGGAAGCTATCACCAGCCGCGTCAAGATCATGGCCAAGCTCGATATCGCCGAGAAGCGCCTGCCACAGGACGGGCGGATCAAGATCAAGACCAAGCTCGGGAACAAGATCAAGGATCTGGATTTCCGCGTCTCGGTCATTCCAGCGATCTTCGGCGAGAAGATCGTGCTTCGCCTTCTCGACAAAGACAACCTGATGCTCGACATGACGAGGCTCGGCTTCGAGGAAGAGCCGCTGCGCCGCTTCGAGCAAGCGATCTTCAGACCGTACGGCATGGTTCTGGTCACCGGCCCGACGGGCTCCGGGAAGACCAACACGCTCTACTCGGCGCTGTCGCGGATCAATACACCCGAAGTCAACATCATGACGGCCGAAGATCCGGTCGAGTTCAATATCGGCGGCATCAACCAGGTACAGATGAAAGAGCAGATCGGCCTCAACTTCGCCGCCACTCTCCGCTCTTTCCTGCGTCAGGATCCCAACATCGTGCTGGTCGGAGAGATCCGAGACTTTGAGACAGCCGAGGTGGCGATCAAGGCGGCAATGACCGGCCACCTGGTGCTCTCGACACTCCATACCAACGACGCACCGTCATCAATCAACAGGCTCATGAATATGGGCATCGAGCCTTTCCTCGTTGCCAGCTCGACGCATCTGGTCGTCGCCCAGCGTCTCGTGCGACGGATCTGCTCGAACTGTAAGGAACCGTACGAGGTGCCGCCACAGGCGCTTCACAACATCGGTTTTTCCAAGGACGAGGTCAAGTCACTGCAAATGTTCCGCGGCCGAGGCTGCGACACGTGCTCGGGCACCGGCTACAAGGGGCGAGTCGGTCTCTACGAGGTCATGGACATCGAAGAAGACATCAAGGAGTTGATCCTCTCCGGAGGCAGCGCCTACGAATTGCGCGAGAAGTCGATCGAAAACGGTATGCTGACATTGCGTCACAGCGGCCTGCAGAAGATACGCGACGGGGTTACCAGTATCGACGAAGTGATGCGTGAGACCGTCGCCTAGCTGATCCTAGGCTTTGCTGTCCCACAGCACGTCGCGCTCTCCCCGGCGAGTATTCTCAAACCGCGCGGCGGAAAAGAGCAGATCAGAGAGACGGTTGAGATAACGGATCACCCAGCTCCCGAGCGCCTCCTCGCGGCTCAGCGCCACCGCCAGCCTCTCACTACGACGACAGACCGTGCGCGCCACATGGAGCGCAGCCGCCGTGCGACAGCCGCCAGGCAGAATGAAATTCTCGAGA
>JAOTUP010000055.1 GCA_029863825.1 Acidobacteriota bacterium
ATTTCCGGATACGGCTTTCGATTTCGGCGGCGGTTACCGCATCGGCATGCCGTTCTTCATCCCCGTCATCTACGACGACGACCGGATTCAGTTCAACGAGAACATCTCCAAGCTCAAGGGCGATCACTCCTTCAAGGCCGGCGTCGAGTACAACGACGTCACCTCGTCGCAGACGTTTATCGGCTTTGCCAATGGGCTCTACAAATTCAGCTCGTTTGCGGGCTTCAAGAACTACGTCGAGATTGGTCCGAGCTATGTCGAGTGCGCCAACGACGACTTCTCGGTGTTTTCCACCTCCAATGATGGGACTTGCCCGGCAGGCACCGGCATCGTCGGTCCGCTCCTGCTCTTCCTGCAGCAGGCTGGCGTCGGCGGCCTCACCGTCGAACAGGCCGGGACGCAGAACATCGAGCAGACCGAGACCGCCGTCTTCTTCCAGGATAGCTGGAAGCCGACGTCCAACATGACCGTCGATTATGGTCTGCGCTGGGAAGGCGTCGACCAGCCGGAGGTGATCACGCCTCCCAGTGAAGTTTTCTTCGCGCCGTTCATCGGCCAGACGCGCGACACGACCCTCGGTCCGATGGAGTTCCCGTCGGACGGGACCATTCCCGACGACATGGAGCAATGGCAGCCGCGCTTGGCATTGGCCTGGACGCCGAAGAGCGACAGCAGCAAGGTCTTTCGCGCCAATTCGGGGATCTACCATGCGCGGATTCCGGCGCTGGCCCTCGCGTCGACGCGATCGACCAACGGATCGATCGGACAGACTTTGTTCGCGGCGAGTTTTTTCCGTCCGCCCAGCTGGCCAGATCTACTGCCCGAAGGGGCGGCGGGAGACCCCTTCTTCCCCAACGTCTATGTCTTCGACAAGAACTTCGAGACCCCGCGGACGTGGTCGAGCGCTGTTTCCTGGGAGCAGGAGATCGCGCCCGGATATGCCTTTCTCGCCAAGGTCAACTACGCCAAGACGGACCACATCACCCGCTGGATCAATAATAACGATCCGCTTATGGGTTGCCCGTGGGCCTCGGGCCTCGGACCCGACGGCTCGAACGGTATCAACTGCGCTGCGGACGGAGGTTTGTGGACGACCTCGTCGAACGCCAAGAGCCGTTACTGGGGCGTGACCGTGGGCATCAACAAGCGGTTCAGCGACAACTTCGCCTTCCAGGCCTACTACACCAACTCCGAGGACAAGTCGGACGACGACAACGAGCGCGATCCGTTCACTCTCCGCTATGCCAATATCTCGAATCTCGACGCCGAGTTCGGACTCTCCGACCGCCACCAGGAGAATCGCTTCAATGCCTGGTTACTATGGGCGGCGCCACGCGGCATCAACGTCAATGTGCGGACGACGTTTCTCGATGCCCAACCGCTCGACATCAACCCGGACGGCACGTCGGTGGCGGCCTTTCCTCCGAGCAGTCGTTGCATCGGTGGATGCACCGTCGGTGGCGATGTCTTCCGGCGCAATCAGGGCAAGAAAGACAACGAGTTCTTCACCGTCGACGTCCGCCTGTCCAAGGACTTTGCGGCTGGCGGCTACACGGTCGAGCCGATCTTCGAGATCTTCAACCTGACCGACGAGGCCAACTTCCTGGTCCCCGAGGTCACCAACCTGATCTTCAACTTCGACGGGACCGTGCGCTCCGGCGCCGGCGACCCGCGCAAGTTCCAGATCGGTGTGAGAGTCGTCAAGTAGTACCGGCCGAACAGGCGGTCGTCTCGATCGCCTTTCCGGAATCCACGGCGCCGCCGATCCCGGCGGCGTCCTCTTTTGAGCCGGCATGGAGGAATCGAGGAGGACGCCAGTCTTTGCTCACACTCGCCGGAGAGGGGCGATGCGGTTGTTCTCAGCTGACGAGCAGGACGGGGCAGTCGATGGTGCTGAGGATGTCGTGCAGAATCTCGCGATGCGCCGGATCGCCGCCGACGGGCACCACGAGCGAGCCGGCGGCGGCCTGTTTCAGTGCGCGAGCAAGCCCCGGGTCTGTGGCACTGCCGACGACGCCGATGACCGCGGCCTTCGCCTCGGTGGATGCGGCCGACTCGAGCCTCGAGCGGAGGACGCTCTCGTCGGCGCCGATGAGCAGGACCTCGAGGGCGCCGGGCTCGTCGCCGGCGAGCTGGCGAGCGAGCGCCAATGCGCGCTCGCCCTGGTCACTACCGTCGTAGAGGACCAGCACCGGAGTACGCACATCGAGCGTTCGTCGCATGAGCAAGGTACATGAGCTCTTGTGTTCGAGTACGGCACTGGCAGCGGCGCCCAGGGCACGCTGCGGGCGGGCCGACCACCCGACCTGTCCGAGGCTGACAATATCCGCTCCTGCCGCCGCCGCTGCGATCTCGGACGACACTGCTCCGCGCGCGACGCGAAACGACCAGCTGATTCCCAGTCGATCGGCGATACGGCCGAGCTCTTCTCGTGCGCGCAGCCCCTGCAGGCGAAACTGGCGCTTCAGCAGCTTACTGGCGGGCTGTCTGCGGCTCGCGGTGAGCGTGTCTACCTCTCGTGCAAGCGGCGACTGGACCAGGCGCAGTAGCCGGACGTCTTCTACAAACAGGCCCTCCAGCTCGGCTTCGAGGCGCGCCGCCAGTCTTGCTGCGGCTTCGGCGGCTGCGAGGCTGCCCGGAGACGTGTCGATGGCGACGAGAATCCGGCGGACAGACACGTCACCCTCCCTTGGCGGAAAACGCCTTGGCCTTTTCCGCCAGTTCATTGAGGCGGCGCTCGACCAGCGCGTTGATCGAGGCGTCGGGATAGTCGCCTTCGGCGCGGCGCTCTCCTGCCGCCATACCGGTCAGGAGCTCGATGCCGCGGTCGATGGTCTCGACCGGGTAGACATGGAACGTCCCAGCTTTGACGGCTGCGACGACATCGTGGCGCAGCATCAGGTGCTTGACGTTGGATGCCGGGATGAGCACACCCTGAGTACCGGATAAGCCACGTGCGCTGCAGAGGTCGAAAAAGCCCTCGATCTTCTCGTTGGCGCCGCCGATCGGTTGGATGAATCCGTGTTGATTCACCGAGCCGGTGACGGCGAGATCTTGGCGCAGCGGGACGCCGGAGATCGCCGACATCAGGGCATAGAGCTCGGCGGAAGAGGCGCTGTCACCGTCGATGCCGCCGTAGGACTGCTCGAAGACGAGGGTGGCGGAAAGCGCCAGCGGAACGTTGGCCGCATAGCGCGCGCCGAGAAAACCGGCGAGGATCAGCACGCCTTTGGAGTGAATCGGCCCGGACAACTCGACCTCGCGCTCGATGTCGATCACTTCGCCTTTGCCCAGTCTCACTCGGGCCGTGATGCGGCTGGGTCTGCCGAAGGCGAAGTCGCCCAGCTGCAGCACGGAGAGGCCGTTGATTTGCCCGACGGCCTCGCCACTGGTGTCGACGAAGACGGTGCCGCGGACGATCTCTTCCTGCATGCGCTCTCGAATTCGGTCTGAGCGCCTGATCTTGGCGTCGATGGCCGCTTGGACATGCTCGATGCCGACTACTGGGCTCTCCGCCTTTCCAGCGAAGTAGTCCGCCTCTCTCAGGACGTCGGAAAGGTGGCGCGAGTAGAGCGAGATCTTCTCCGAGTCACCTAGGCGTCGTGAGCCGTGCTCGACGAGGCGCGCCACGGCGTGCTTGTCGCACGGCCGCAGCTCCTCGTCGGCGATGATGCGCGCAATCAGGCGAGCGTACATCTCGAGGTTGGTGTCGCTGTAATCCATGCGCTCACTGAAGTCAGCCGGGACCTTGAAGAGTTTGGGGAAGTCGGGATCGTGGGCGGCGAGCAGGTAGTAGATGAGCGGAGGACCCAGCAATACGACCTTGAGCGTGAGGTCGACTGGCTCCGGCTCCGGAGAGTAGGTGCTGAGAAGACCCCATGCCTGTCCCGGGGACTCGATGCCGAGTCGCCGCGACTGCAGCGCCCGTTTGAGTGCATCCCAGGCAAAGGGACTACTCAGCAGCTTGATTGCCTCCACCAGGAGATACCCTCCGTTAGCGCGATGAAGCGCGCCCGCCTTGATCAGATTGAAATCGGTTGTCAGCGCGCCCATCTGCTGGACATGCTCGATCGATCCGATGAGATTGATGAACGTCGGATTGTCCTCGAACACCACCGGCGCGCCGGTGGTTGCTCCGTTGTCGACGAGGACGTTGACTTGGTAGCGACGGACGAACGAGTGCTCACCGTCTTTGCCTTCGGTGAGGCCCTTCAAGACTCCCTGCGGCTGATCGTTGCTGCGGGCGATGAATCCGTGAGCGTTCTCCAGGACGTCCTTCTCGACAGCGTCGAGATAATCGAGCACATCTTGGAGAACGGCGTATTTCTCTTTCAGCTCCTCGATCAGCGGCCCGACCGCGAATTGGCTGACCTCACGGTTGAGGTCGCGGACGTCTTGCCGGGCTTCGCGCTGCCAGCGGGGAAACTGCCGAAACATCTTCTGCAGTCGCGTCTGGAAGTTCTCGATCGTCTTCTCCAGTCGCTTCTTGTCCGCTGCCTTCAGCGCTTCGAACTCCTCCGGCGTGATGACGTCGTCCTCACCCATTGGAGCGAAGATGATTCCCATCGGCGTTCTCAGCAGCGCCAGGCCTTCGCCTTTGGCTTCCTCACCGAGGGAAGTAATCGCCTCCTCCTGCCTCTCTTTGAGCTCTTCTTCGAGCAGCTGTCGCCGATTCTGATATTCGTCACCTTCGAACGCGGCGCGCAGCGAGTTGGCAAGCTCCTCTACCAGATGCTTCATCTCCTCGCACAACGCCGCACCGGCTGCGGGAGGAAGCACGAGCAGTCGCGGCTTGCGGGGATCTTCGAAGTTGTTGACGTAGCAAAGATCGGGCGGTGTCGGCAGGGCGGCAGCTCGTTGCCGCAGTGCGTCCTTGACCGTCTTGTGCTTGCCCGTTCCGGGTGGTCCAAAGGCGAAGATGTTGTAGCCGTCGCGGGTCATCTCGGCGCCGAACTCGAGCGCCGCCTCGACTCGCGGTTGCCCCGCCGTTTCCGTCAGTGGCTCGAGGTCGGCGGTAGTGTCGAAATCCAGCGCGTCAGGGTTGCATGTCCGGCACAGCTCGGCAGGTGTGAGCTCCCGGATTGGGTCGGCACTCATGGGTATCCTCGCTCGTGTGGCAGGCTACGGAAATGTGACACGCGGGAGCGGGCCACCGGCTTTGCCATTCTAACCCCCCGACGTGGTCGCCGCGCTACCGGAGCGGTTCTTTTGGCGAGGCACGTCGCCGGTTTCGCGCCGGTCCGCAGCCTGCCAGTTCGACATCGAGTCTCTCTGGATAAGATCCCGGAAGACGATCGTTGAGACGGCCCGCTGTATGACGAGAGACAAATCTCCATCCGAGCGCCGATCCGGCCCCATCGCATGGCGCGCTCTGGCGGTGCTGACGGGGCTCGCCGCGGCGCTCATCCTGGGCGAGTTGGCGTTGCGGCTGCAGGAGTTTGCCTGGCAGCGGGGGACAGACCCGATCACGCCGCGTTCTCAGTTGGCGGGCGGCGTCGAGATCCGACGATGGGGAGACGCGTCGTCCGCACGCTTCAGGATTCTGATAGTCGGCGACTCCTTCACCTGGGGTCCGGGAGTGCATCGTGACGAGACTTATCCGGCGGGAGTCGCCGCGCAGTTGTCTCGGCGCTTCGACAGCGTGGAAGTGATGGCGGTGAGCCGCCGCGGGTGGAACAGCATCGAGGAGAGCCTCTATCTGCAACGGAACTGGGAGGCGCTGGCTCCCGATCTGTTCGTCCTCGGGTACTGTCTGAACGACAGCGAGAGGGTTCCGATGTCGAGGACGCTCAAGAGCCGACCCGAGCTCTTGCCCTGGGCCCCTGAGGGCGCGCTCGAGACCTGGCTGGAGCAACGCAGCGCCCTGTATTCACGCACCAGGCGAGCTCTGGACACCCTGCGTCTGCGACCTCTTCTCAGGCAGTACTATCGGGGCCTGTACGAGAAGGACAACGATCGCCGAGTGTGGCGTCGGTCGCTGGCGAGAATCAGGCGACTGGCGAAAGCGCGTTCGATTCCGAGCGTGATCGTGATCTTCCCGATCTTCGACTTCCGACGCACCTCGGGCTACGCGTATCGCGAGATACACGCGTTGGTGTCAGGAACCGCAAGTGACGTCGGGTTCGAGGTCCTCGACCTGCTTCCCGCCTACGATGGCATCGATGGACGCAGGTTGGCCCTGGTGCCGTTCACCGATCCGCATCCCAGCGCCGAAGCGCATGCGATCGCGGCGCGACAAGTCGCTGAGTACATCGAGAACCGAGAACTGCTGACACGGGCCGAGGCGGGGCGCTGAGACGGTTTCGAACGGCCTCTATACTGCCTGGCCGGGTGACCGCAAGTTGACTGGAGGCCGCGGACTTAGAGGAGACGGCGCCGACGGATGGGTCGGCCGCGAATCGTCTTGCGTCGCTCGCGGTACGGTTCGACACCAGCTGCGGAGAGGCGCGGCAACCGAGTCTCGATGGCTTTCTCGATCATCCTGATGAGCTCTTTCTCCTTCCACGTGGCGATCGTCGAGACCACGCCCTCGGCATCCCCGCGTGCCGTTCTTCCCGCGCGGTGGACGTATTCCTCGACGGTGTCCGGCACGCCGAAGTTGACGATGTGCTCGATGATCGGGATGTCGATGCCGCGGGCGGCGATATTCGTGGCGATGAGAATCCGGTGCTCCCCCTCGCGCAACCCGTCGAGGGCTCTGACCCGTTGTGCCTGGGAGCGGTCCGAGTGGATCCTCTCCGCCGCATGCCCCTCCTGGACGAGCTGCCGGTAGGCCCACTCCGCGTCGATTTTGCGGCGCAGAAAGACCAGCATGCTGCCGCTCTCGGCGGCCGCCAGCGCCATCAGGCACGGGCGCATGTTGTCGGGCTCTACGAGGTAGAGGCGATGCTCGATGCCGCGCGCCGTTCGACCGTGCGGGATGATGTCGATGCGCGTGGGCGACTTGAGGAGCCGGTTGGCGAGTCGCTCGATGGGCGGTGGCATGGTGGCGGAGAACATCATCGTCTGACGCTCTGTGGGTATCAAGTCCAGCACGTCGGTGATCTGCGGCAGGAATCCGAGGTCGAGCATGTGGTCCGCTTCGTCGAGAACCAGCTTCTCGATGTGATCGAGCCGAACGTTGCCGCGTCGCACGTGATCGAGCAATCGTCCGGGCGTAGCGACCAGAATGTCCGGCGATTGTTTCAGGGCATCGATCTGCGGTCCCATCTTGACGCCGCCGATGAGGATCGCCGTGCTCAGATTGTGGTGTGCGCCGACCAGGCGCAGAAACTCGCGCGTCTGCAGGGCGATCTCCCGAGTGGGGCTCAGAATGAGTCCTCGGACTCCCCGGCCATGCTGCAGGTGCTCTGCCATCGGCAGGCAGAACGCCGCCGTCTTGCCCGAGCCTGTCTCGGCCAGGCCGAGCACGTCGCCGCCCTCCAGCGCAGCCGGGATCGCCTCGGCCTGGATTCGCGTGGGGTGCTCGAAGCCAATTCTCGTCACTGCCTCGACCAGCGGTCGACTCAGTCCCAGCTCGGCGAAGTCCTGATCGGTTGTGAGAATGGTCTGGGGAATGGACCGGATCAACATCGGGAGGATTCTATCGGCTTCGGTTGCGGGCTGGGCGTCTTTCCGTCCTGGACCTCTCCGGGACGACTTCAGATTGCCGTCTTGCTCCCCGGATTGGCGCTTTGCTAGGCTCCTCTTGAGAGCCGACCCCATCGGTCATTTCATGTCTGGACGACGTCGAGTCTTCTCGCCTGTCGGAGGGTGTTGTCATGAAGCTACGCAGATCGCTACGGATTGTCTTGTTGGCGTGCTCGCTGGTCGTGGTCCCGAGTCTTGCTGCGGCGCAGGATCCGGCCGGCCAATCCGAGCCGGGGGAGAGCGAGGAGGATACTGCGGAGCTCGAATCGATCGAAGACGTCATCGTTGTGACCGCCTCGCGAACCGAGCAGCGCCTCAACGAGGTGCCGGCCTCGATGACGGTGCTGAGCAGTGAGGACATGGAGAAGATCCCGGCCGACGATTTCGGCGACTATCTGCGCAACGTGCCGGGGTTGAATGTGGCGCAGATGAGCGCCCGCGATGTTCAGGTGAGCGGTCGAGGTGCCACTTTCAGCCTCGCCAACAATGAGCTCGTGCTGATGGACAATCGCACGCTGTACCTTGATTTCTTCGGCTTCGTGATGTGGGATTTCGTGCCCATGGATGCCAATGAGATCAAGCAGATCGAAGTCGTGCGAGGGCCCGGCAGCGCCGTCTGGGGTGCGAACGCCATGACCGGAGTCATCAATCTCATCACCAAGAAGCCGCGTGAGATGCAGGGCACGAGTATCAAGCTGGGGGGCGGCGAGCTGGGTACGGCCTTCGCCGCCGTCACTCACGCCGGCGCCAGCGACACTTTCGGTTACAAGATCTCGGGCAGTTACTACGAGCAGGACGCCTACGACCGTCCGACCGGGGCCATCCCCGGGTCTCAAGGGTTGGCGAATCCGCTCGGCACGCCGTATCCGGACTTCGAGAATCAGGGCACGAAGCAACCGAAGTTCAACCTCCGACTCGACTGGGATCCGAGCGACGGGACATCGTGGAGCTTCTC
>JAOTUP010000056.1 GCA_029863825.1 Acidobacteriota bacterium
ATCCTCGGCAATGCTGTCGAAGGAGTCCACGTACCGACCTTGAACGGCAACCAAATCGACTTCGTAGGCGAGAAACTTGTCGATTCCCTTATAGCGCAGCTTCTCGATCAGCCTCTCGTCGGTGAGCTTCGGGTACGTCGACAGCACGAGAATCGGGCCCGTTCCCGTGAAGATCAGATAGGCGCGCAGTCTGTCGCTCAATGTCCTCCGTCTCCTCTCCAGCGGCCTGTCCATGGACTGCCGCTGCCAACGAGCCTATCAATTCCGTCTGGTGCCCGCGATCAGCTCCTCAGGTAGAGTCTGGCCACGTGACACACCGTCCCGCACCGTCCGTGATTCTCGTCCGCCCTACCGAGCCTGGCAACATCGGTGCCGTTGCCAGGGCTATGGCGAACACCGGGTTGACCGACCTCCTGCTCATCGACCCCGCGCCGCCGATCGACGGCACCGCTCGGGCCTTCGCGGTTGGCGCCGGGCACATCCTCGACACTGCACGTCGCTTCGACTCGCTCGCAACAGCAGCCGGCTTCTTCCAACAGATCATCGGCACGTCGTCTCAGCGCAGCCGGGCGCCCAAAGTTCCGCTCCTCACGCCTCGCCAGCTAGCTGCTCAGTTCGCCGTCGCCCCTCAGCCTCGGACCGCCCTGCTGTTCGGTCCCGAGCGCTCGGGCCTGACCACTGACGAGTTGGCTCGCTGCAACATCCTGGTCACCATTCCGGCCTCCCGGCGGCAACCGACGTTGAATCTCAGCCAAGCCGTCCTCATCGTGGCACACGAAATCTTTGCCGCTTCGTATCGCGCTGCCGACGCCGTTACCATCCTCCCGGATCGGGCACGGATTGCTGATGTCGAATCGTTTCTCGAGGCACTGCGCACGCTCCTCGGACGCATCGGCTTTTCCCGCGACGACACCTTTCACTCGGTGTTTCTGGACCTCAGGCGATTGGCCCTGCGAGCTGAGCTGAGCTCGCGTGAGGTCATGATCCTGCGCGGTGTGCTGCGTCGAGCCGAGCACCGCCTCGCCGCCGTCGACAGCGCGAATGCATCGTCAAAGGACAATCCAGCCGAGTGATAAGCTCACGCATCTCATGGCGAGGATCACCGATTCGTCTCC
This sequence comes from Acidobacteriota bacterium, assembly GCA_029863825.1. Lineage (GTDB taxonomy): Bacteria > Acidobacteriota > Thermoanaerobaculia > Multivoradales > JAHEKO01 > JAOTUP01. The sequence continues at coordinate 1,116 of JAOTUP010000056.1, forward strand.
CGGGCTCAAGCAGAGCGTTGCCGACAGCTTTTCTTCCTCTCCGGTCGTTGGCGTTGTGCGCACCGCCACCAACGACGAGGCTCGCACTCTTGCCGAGGCGTTCCTCGCCAGCGGACTCCAGCTCGTCGAGATCACCTTTACGACGCCGGGAGCCACCGAGCTCATCGCACAGCTGCGCGAAACAAGAGCCACCCCGGGGCCACCATGGATCGGCGCTGGCAGCGTCACCGACCGGAGGCGGGCGGCGGCGGCGATTGCATGCGGCGCCGAGTTCCTAGTCTCTCCAAATGTGAGCGCCGACGTCGCGGCAGAGGCGCGCCAGAGCTCGACTTTTCTCGTTATGGGAGCCTTGACGCCCAGCGAGATCTTCACTGCCCGGCAACTGGGGGCGGATCTCGTCAAGGTCTATCCACTTCCGCCGATCGGCGGCCCAGCGTACCTCGCCACGATACGTCAGCCACTGCCGGACATACCTATACTCGCTGCCGGTGGCTTCGCTGCGTCCGAGATCTCCGCATATCGCAAGGCCGGAGCTGTCGCCTTCGGCATCGGAGCGCAACTTCTCGGAGAAGGTGACGAGAGCGACCACAAGCGGCGAGTCGAGAAGGCTGTGAGTGCGGCACGGGGTGAGAATCCTGCATGACTACTCCCCCGAAACACCTGATATTCGATCCCACGGCCGAAATATTCGCCACCGAGAACACGGGGCGCTTTCTGCACGAGTTGAGAGTGGATGGCGCGGCGATGCTCGACACCAAGGCCTTCGACGAAGTTCGCTTCGTGCTGTCGTTATGGCACCCTGCGGGCCGTTCTATCGATCTCGACAGCGCCTACGTGGAGCTCGTCTGCTCGTGGAGTCAGGCAGGGGATCGCTGGATCAAACTGGCGGAGATCGAGCCCGTTGTCCCTCCATACGGCGCCGGCGAAACCTTCGACGGCTGGATCGTCTTGCCGATTATCAGCGCCAACACGGCATACGCGCTCGCGGGAAGCGGTTTCGAGCCGCGCGCCCGTCTGCAGATTCGCGCCAGCGCCTACCTCGTCGCGTGACCGACGGCCAGACCCAAAGCCTTCCTCACGCCGCCGCACTTTGTGCGGGCGAAGCAACCTCATCCGCCGGCGTGGGATCCCTCCTGCTGGCAATGCCCCTCATCGACGCGATCTGTCGGCGATTAGCGGAACCCGCGCCTGAGCTCGTTGCGAAAAGTAGTGAAGTCCTTGTCGCTGTGGAGCACGACGACGACACGATCCAGCTTTGTGCCACCCTGCAAATACCTGTGGATCTCCGTCAGCGTGACCCGGGCACAGCGATCAGTGGGAAAGCCGAACGCCCCTGTCGAGATGGCCGGCACTGCGATCGACTTCAGCCCGTGCCGGTCGGCCAAGGCGAGCGCCGAGCGGACCGCCGAGGACAGCTTGCGATCCTCGTCGCCCTCACCCATTCGAGGTCCGACGGCGTGGATCACGTGCTTGGCGTCCAGGTCGCCCGCCCCGGTGATGACAGCCGTTCCCACCGCGGTCCCGCCGATGCGATCGCACTCGTTCTGGATCGACGAGCCTCCCTTCTGGAGGATGGCGCCGGCGACTCCTGAGCCCAGCTTCAGCTTCTCGTTGGCTGGATTGACGACCGCATCGATCGTCAGTTCCGTGATGTCACCTTCCAGCAACTCCAACTGGGTGCCGTCAAGCTGAATCGTCACGTGGTTTTTTGCCATCTGCTCGCTCCCTGGGAACTCCCAACCACTGGCAATCATATCAACTTCGGCCACCCCCCCGGCTGGCGCGACTCCGAGTCGGGTTGAGGTAGACTCCCGCTCGCCATGCTGAAAGGTCTCAAGGCAGAGCTCCGGCAGCTTCTGGCGGATCGCATCCGAGAACTCTACGGCCTCGACCTGTCACCGGATCCGGAGATCCCTCCCCGCCGGGAGCTGGGTGACCTTGCATTTCCCACCGGCCTGCAGCTCAGTCGAACCTTACGACGGCCCCCGCGCGCCATCGCCGAGGAGATCATCTCGGGTATCGAGTTTCCTTCCTATGTTCGAGAGGTGAAGATCGAAGGACCGGGGTTCCTCAACATCTTTCTCGAGAGATCTCAGACAGCCGGACACCTCGCGTCGGCGCCGATACTGATCCCTGAATCCGCCGCGGTCGAAAAGACCATCGTCGAGCATACGAACATTAATCCCAACAAGGCGGCTCACATCGGCCATCTCCGCAATGCCGTCCTCGGCGATGTTCTCGCGCGGACACTTCGCGCTCTCGGCTACCCGGTCGAAGTACAGAACTATGTCGACGACACCGGTCTCCAGCTGGCGGACGTCATCGTCGGTTTCCTCGACCTGCGGAAGCTCTCCATTCGCGACGTCGAGGAGCTCCCGGAGCCATTCGACTACTACTGCTGGGATCTCTACGGCGATGTCGGCCACTGGTATGCCGAAGATCCGGAGCGTGAGAGCTTTCGACGAAAGACGTTACAAGCCCTCGAAGACAACTCGGGCGACCGGGCGACGCTGGGCCGCCTCGTCACCCGTCGCATCGTCGCACGACATCTCGCAACCATGCGCCGCGTCGGAACGACTTACGATCTGCTGACATACGAGAGTTCCATCCTCGGCCTGAGTTTTTTCGATCGCGCCTTCGACCTCCTCAAGGAGAAACAAGCCATCCGATTCGAGCGCGACGGTAAGAACGCCGGCTGCTGGATCATGCCGCTGAGTGACAGTCCGCAGTTTGAGGGTCTCGAGGACCCCGACAAGGTGATTGTCCGCTCCGACGGCACGGTCACATACGTCGGCAAGGACATCGCGTACCAGCTGTGGAAGTTCGGCCTTCTGGGTTCGGACTTCGCCTATCGCTACTGGGAAGAGGAGGGAGTCTGGGAATCGACCGTCGACGGATCTGAGCCACATCCATCCTTCGGTTCCGCTCACCGCGTGATCAACGTCATCGACGCCCGTCAGAGCTACCTGCAGAAGATCGTTCGCGCTGGGCTGGAGCGCCTCGATTTCAGCGCCGAAGCGGAAAGGTCGATCCACTTCGCGTATGAGATGGTCGCACTTTCGACTGCCGCTGCCGGCCAACTCGGCTTCGAAGAGGAGGCGGAAAGCGGCAAGGCTCTCGAGATGTCGGGCCGCAAAGGCATAGGCGTCAAAGCCGACGATCTTCTCGATCAGCTCATCGCCAAGAGCCGCGAAGAGATCGCACGGCGTAACAGGGAGCTTGCAGATGACGAACTGGACCGACTCGCCAGAGACATTGGAACCGCGGCTCTGCGATTCTTCATGGTCAAGGCAACGACAACACGTATCATCGCGTTCGACTTCGATGAAGCACTCAGCTTCGAAGGGGAGTCCGGGCCGTACCTCCAGTATTCGCTCGTCCGCGCTCGCAACATCCGGCGCAAGCTGCGGGCTGCGCAACTCGAAGATGTCGTCACTGCGGCGGATATGGCAGCTATCCCAAGCGAACTTTGGAGCGATGACCTCTGGGACATGGTCCTCAACGTGGCCCAGATACAGGAGCGGGTCGACGCCGCAGCAGCAACTCTCGAACTGTCCATCATCGCGCGCCTGGCACTCGATCTCGCTCAGCAGTTCAATGCGGTCTACCACCGACATCAGATCCTCCACGAATCCGACCCCAATGTGCGGCGCGTTCGTTTGGCAGCGACACAGATCTTCGCCCAGGGCTTGACTACTCTGTGCGAGATCCTCGGCTTGCCACAGCCCCGCCGCATGTAACCAGTTAACACTGCGCGGGAGTGCACGGCGTCACCCTTTCTCCCCGCGGCTCAGAGACTTGCCGGCCGCGGTCGCGCGGCCCCCCAGCGGGCGATGGTACACTCCGCGACGGCTTACGCAAACCCGTCGAAGGACCGGACATCATGGCGACTGCAACGCGAGTTTTCTGGGAAACCGTTATCTTTCTGTCTTTTCTGGTGGTCTTGGCCGGCGTGCTCTACTGGTCCGAACATCGGGTCGACCGCCGCGCTGTTGCGCTCACCGAGGATCACAAGGCTGCGCTGCGGCTCGAGAGCGACCGCCACACGTCGCGGATTCTGGCCATGGAGAAGGAGTGGGAAGAGCGATCGGAGGAGCGCGCAAGAGCAGAAGCTGTCGCAGTGTTCAATGCCTTCGAGGCCGGGATTCACAGTGCTGTTTCAGCTCGCTGGAATCGCTACGTCGACTCTGCGAAGGAGGCCTTGCTTGATCAACCGGCTGTGCTCTTCGTTCATCTCGCCACGCCTCAGGGCCGAGTGATCTCGACCAGTGACCCCGAGCTGGCGACAGCAGGCCGCTTCGACGAGCGCGGAGCGTGGGCGCTCGAGGCGGACACGCTCGAAACCCGGTCTGGAGAGCTGGAGGGAACTCTCGAGCTTGCCGCGCCGGTCCGCGACCAGGGGCGAACTGTGGCTTTCCTATGGATGGGATACGACCTGACACGCGTGATGACCAAGACCGGCGATCCGATCTGAGACCGTGTCACGTCGCCGATCTACGACCTCACCCGCGCATCCGCCCGGCCGTCCAGCACCCTCGTCGACGAGACTCAGGTCGCGCACGCGGCTGACCAGACACAGCCAGGTCCGCGAAGACGCAGGAAGCTGTGGTGCTGGCGACGAGCACCGCTCCTGAGCATTTGCGTCAGCTGAGGTCAGACGGCAATCCCGAACAACCCATCCTTCCACTGATTACCGTCTTTCACGAGGGGAACTCCGAGCAGCCGGACGGATCCGAAGTCGATCTCGAAACGCAGTACTTGCAGCACGTCCCGTCTCTCCACGTGCGAAGCGATCACCACGAAATGAGTGAGTTTTCTGGCGTCCTCCACACCGAAACAGCCGCCCGTCAGCTTCTCGCCGAGCTTCTCCCCCAAGCCCGGGAAGGCGGCAGTATATCTGCGAGTCAGCTCCAAAGTGCTATCCAGGGAAGTGGAGAACGCCGGCACCACGAACACGCCGCGGCCGTCGCCTGCGCCGTCACCGTCACCGCGGCTGGAACTGCTGCCGAAGAAGCGGCTCAGCCACTCCGCCGGTCGGCCGCCGGAGGCTTGTCGCTCGAGAATACTGACGCGCGCTTCCAGCGCCCAGAACGGAACGTGCCGCTCGGCAGGCACGTGGGGTGCAGAAACGAAGGCGACCTCGATCGGTCGCAGCGATGTTGTTTCCTCATCGAAACTGTAGCCATTGCGGCAGGCGACGCAGTAGTAGACGACATCCTCTTCTTCGGCCTCCACCGCGGCGCCACACGTCGGGCACTCCAGGGGCACGAGTGTGAAGCCAGCCGGCTCGCTCACCGCTCGCCCCCGGGGAGACGACCCGAACTCAGTGTCTGAATCAGCTCCTGCGGCGAGCGGAACCGACGTGCGTCTCGCAGCATCTCTCCCAAGCCGACCTCGGCCTCGATCCCGGTGCCCTCTTCCACAACTCCTCCGTATCTGAACTTCCGCCAGCCCCAGAAGAGAACTGCGGCCGCCAATCCACCAATCAGGACAAGCGGTCCGACGCCACCGCCCATCCACTGGATCGCCGTCGTACCCAGAAAGACAGCGACGGCCTCGGTGCCAACCAGCATCAACGCACGGTACAGGTCGTTGCCAGGCGCCTTCCCATAGGCGAGGCTTCCGTCTTCCGCATCCACGAGTACTTGATACGAGCGATCCCGAAATCGATACCGCACGATCCAGAGAGGGTAGTAGATGACCGACAGGCGCTCCCGCAACGTCTCCAAAAAGTGGAAGCGCATGCGCTTGAGACCCGCCGCCGGATCGGCCGAATGCTTGAATGCGTCGATCGCCCCTCGCTTGACATCGGCCTCAGACCCGGTCACCGGGAAAACCATCCCTAGGCGATCGAGCAACTCGCGGTTGAAGGGGACCAGCGGATCGCCGACCAGGTCGACGTGGCGTATCCCCCACTCGGCCACGTTCACCGCCGGATAGGTGCGATCGAAGCTCTTCTCGACCCGCCTTTCCACGTCCACCTCGTAGGTTTCTACGCGTCGGTTCTTCCCCGAGCCCACGGTGCGTCGGCGCTCCTCGGTTCCGAGCGCAAAGCCTATGCAGTCCGCCTGAACGCGGAAGAAAGGCAGGAAACACAAAAACGCTTCGCTAACGTGAGCTTCACGGCGCAGCCGGGAATCCTTGGCCACACCCTGGCTCAGCCAGTGGCTGGTCAGCTCTCGCGCCCTGGTTGCATGGATTTGTGGCTCGATCGCATAGCGCCGAACACCCACCTCGCTCAGGGCGAGAAGCGGTGTCCTGCAGAAAGGACACGACACCACGCGCAGTCCGGCGCCGACCTCCAGCGACCCGCCACAGTTCGGGCATGTCAACCCCTGTACGCGTTCAGAGAGGCGGTGAGGGACCTCGTGCGGAGCACCCTCGAGACCGACGACGACTTCCTCGTCTCGAGTCATACCTTACGTGTGACCCAGAAGGCGAGAAGCGCCAGCGGCACAGCGGTTACCGCGTAAACGAAGAACTTGGCAAAGAGATTGCCGATGAGGAGACCTTCGATGCCAAACAGGACGAGACCCAGTAGCGCCACGAGGAAATAGGGGCTTTCCGCCTTCTCGGGGAACACCGACGCCATGACGCTCCCGGTCGAGCCCTCTATCAGAGCCTGGTACTCCGTATTCTCGTACCGATAGTGCGCGCGCCACAGGGGAACTTGCACGAGGGACGACTCTGTGACCGTCTCGATGCCGCGTTCCGAGAGCCACCCTCTTGCCGTCGCCAGGGGAATCGTTGCCGCGACAGTCTCTACGCCCTCACCTGCTTTCCGGAACGGCTCCAGCCTGCCGGCTGGTACCTTCAGCTCCGCCAACTGCGGGATCGGCGTCGGTGCGGCCGGCTCGACAAAGACCGTCTCGGCGCCGGACTGCCGGGAGCGAAAGAGCCACATCGGAAACGTCAGGGGTTTGAGCGTCTGGAGCGCGCTTTTGCGGTCCAGGTCCTTGACTGTCTGATTCCCGGACATCCAGCGGTTGAGAGCCTTGCGTGCTTGCTCGCGGTCGACCAGGCGCGGCAGGCGATAGTGGCCGACCACTCCTGAACGGTCGACGACCAGGGTGTTATCGCAGTAGGCGCAGACAGGAAACCGCTCGCCGGCAACGAGAAGATTCTCAGCGCCGCAGCGAGGACACGAGTACTTGCTGTTGACCGACTCTTCCACCTTGTGGCGATCCGCTCCACACAGATCTTTGATCTACCACCGACTCGAAGCGCAAGTCAGCCGGCTGCTTTGGTCCCACAGGCTGGACAGAAGCGGGCAGTCTCCGGCAACTTTCCCCCACACTGGTGACAGAACGCGGCCGCCGCAACCGCCCCTGCGGCCGCGGCGCTGGTCCCCTCGCTGCCACTTGGCACCTGGCCCTGAGCCGGCGGCGGTGATTCGGAAGGCGCCGCTTCGGAGCCGCCGGCAGGAGTTGCTCCCCCGCCGCCACCACCAGCGCCACCTCCCTG
>JAOTUP010000057.1 GCA_029863825.1 Acidobacteriota bacterium
CTGCTTGACCTCATGCTCAAGCGTCTCAGGGCCCTTCGAGCGGTGTGTGGCTTCGGCCGTTTTCTCGCTGGTCGCAGAGGCGGCGGAAGCCGGCGTCCAGCCATGGGCGGGAACGCCCTGAGGCCACTCGATGTCCGGAGGTGGCGTCGCCGGGCGGGCGAGGAGGTACCCTTGAGCGAAGTCCACGCCGGCACTCAGGACCGCCTTGAGCTCGTCGACCGTCTCGATGCCTTCGGCGATGACGCGTGCGTCCATCTGATGGCAGAGCGCGGTGATGGACGTCAGCAGACTGAAAGATGCACTGCCTATGTGGCAGTCACGAATCAGCTCGCGATCGAGCTTGACGATCTCAGGTTTGAGCTCGGCGATGTACTTGAGATTCGAGAATCCGGCCCCGAAGTCGTCGATCGCCAGCAAGACCCGTTTCTTCCGCAACTCCGCCAGAACACTGTGGCACTGAGCGAAGTACTTCAAGGGGACGTTCTCGGTGATCTCTAGGTAAATCGAGTGCGGGTGGCGAAATATCGGGTCATCAGGTCGAACGAGCAAAGGCTGATCGAACTCGTGAGGCTCGACATTGAGAAAGAGCCGGGAGGCTGTACAGTGCTTGACCGCGAGCGAGCGCTGGAGCCTGCCGAGCTCCCCAATACGTCCGGCGTCGATGCCTGCGAGAATGAGCTGCTGTGGTGAATGAAAGAAGCCGTCGCGGGGTCGCGTCAGCGCTTCATACGCAAAAACACCGCGGGTTCTGAGATCGACGATCGGCTGGAAGTGCATGACCAGCAGATGCTCGTCGATAACGCGATGTGCCCACTTGACGTCGTCCTGTCGGTTCGCCGTTGGAGTTCCACTGTCGTTTGTCGCGTCAGACATCTCAGTTACCGGTTACGTTGATACGGTGAGTTTACTCCCGTAATGCCGGTGCCGCGTCGAGGGGGCGGCACGCCTGGCGCTCACGATGGAATCAGATGTCCCGGCGGGCCGTACCTTCGGTACAGCCAACAGGATGATTCGATTGCAATGATTCTCTTCTTGCTTCTTCTTGCTTCTTCTTGCTTCTTCTTGCCGTCGTCGCGTTGGCGGCGTGCAACGGCGAAAACGACAACTTCAAGGGCGTTGCACCGCTGTACGGAAGTCGCACCCTTACCTACGCCAGGGCTCTGACCTGGGCTACTGGAGCGACTCTCGTCGGTAGCATGGTGTCCGGTGCATTTCGCTCGACGCTGGCGCGCGCCGTCGTCATCAGATGACTATGCGTGTTCCCGCCGATGGGGGGGGCCGTGCTGTAGTTCTTTCTGGAGATCGTCGACTCGGAGGAACATTTCCTTGAGTCGTTCGGCCAACATGAACCGGTCTCGATTCGCTTCGGTAAGCTCTGCCGTGACCCGCTCGAGGGCAGCTTCGAGATGGCTCAGGTCTGCTGCATTATTCTGTTCGGCGTGCCGACGAGGCTGCGTCTGACGGTTGCCATTGTCGCCGATCGCGCTGTCGGTCGTTTCCGCATCGGGAAAGTCGACGATGTCTTCGAGAGGCATCTCCGCCGGCCAGAAGACAGGTGGAGGTGGGTTGTTCGGCAGGGCTAACAGATAGCCCTGACCGTAGTCGACGCCGCCGGCAATCATCGCTGCGAGCTCTTCGACCGTCTCGATGCCCTCGGCGATGACCTTGGCGGCCATGGAATGGCAGAGCCGAGAGATGGACTTGACGAGCTCGAACTTGCGATTGCCGCGGGCAGCCCCTTGCACCAACTCCCTGTCGAGCTTGACGTATTCCGGCTCGAGCTCCGCGATGTACTTGAGATTCGAGAATCCGGCACCGAAGTCATCTATCGCCAGCAGAAGGTTCTTCGTTCGCAGCTCTGCGAGGACGCCATGGCACTGGTTGAAGAACCTGAGCGGCACCGCCTCTGTGATCTCCAGGTAGACCTGCCGTTTGTGTCTGAAGATCGGGTCGTCAGGTCGAACCAGATACGGCGCGTCGAACTCGGTCGGGTCGATATTGAGAAAGATCGGCAAGTCGGGGCACTGCGCGGAACCGAGACTTCGCAGATGCCTGCCCAGTAGTCCCATACGTTTGGTTCGCGCCGCCGCCGTGACCAGTTCGATGGGGGTTCGAAAGAATCCATCCTGCGGTCGACATAGAACCTCGTAGGCGAAGGCCTTGCGAGATCGCAGGTCGACGATGGGTTGGAAACAGACGGTGACGAGGGATTCGTCGATCAGGCGGTCGATGAGCTGACCCTCTTCGAAGCTAGAGGGTATGCGACTTTCATCGGGGAGATCGATAATGGGTTGCGACATGGCAGTCATCCTCGTCTGAGTCCGGTGGAGTGTTCCTCGAGTGTGAGCTGAGAGTTCCCGTCGCTGCGGAGCGCTCGCCCCTGTCCAATCCTCGAGAGAGCAAGAACGGGACCAGAGAAAATAGAGCTACGTCGCGGGTCAAGGAATGAGATCTGATTGCGTGAAGCAGGGAAAAACGCCCGCTTCGAGGGAAGAGATTCCCACCCGCAATCCCGGTCGCCCGCGTATGTTGTCGGGCGTTGGAGGGAGTGCTACCATTACGCCGTTCTAGCTGAAGCGAGGGGGCTGCTGGGGGGTGTGAGCGCTCGCTGGCCCGGTTCTGGGCCGCTGCAGTGCAGCGCGATCCTCGACAGCCTACCTTCAGGCCGTTGAACAGTCGGGTGAAGGCCGGCAGAGGGAGTTCGCGACTGTCATGGGTGAGAATCACGAGACGACTCACAGCGAAGAGCACCACCACCAGGAGCTCGGTTTCTGGAGAACGTATGTTTTCTCCGTAGACCACAAGGTCATCGGCATCCAGTATGCTGTCACCGGGCTCTCCTTTCTCTTCTTCGGCTTCTGCCTGATGCTCTTGATGCGCTGGCAGCTCGCCTATCCGGGTGAGCCCTTTCCCCTGATCGGCAAGCTCCTTGGCGACAGCCGGATGCCGGGCGGCATCATGCTGCCCGAGTTCTACAACCAGCTCGGGGCCATGCACGGTACGATCATGGTCTTTCTCGGCGTCGTCCCTCTGGCGGTCGGAGGCTTTGGAAACTTCGTGCTGCCTCTGCAGATCGGGGCGCCCGACATGGCATTCCCGCGCCTCAACATGGCGAGCTACTGGAGCTATTTTCTCGGTGGCGTGGTGATGTTCCTGAGCTTCTTCGTTCCCGGCGGCGCGGCGCAGTCCGGCTGGACCTCGTACCCGCCGCTGTCGGTGATTGCGGAGAGCGGCCAGACGGTCTGGCTCCTGGGCATGGTCTTTCTCATCACGTCGTCGCTCCTCGGTTCGGTCAACTTCATCGTCACCGTGATCCAGCTGCGAGTCGAGGGCCTGACGTTCATGCGCCTGCCGTTTTTCGTCTGGTCGCAGTTCGTGACGGCATTCCTGCTGCTCCTAGCCTTTCCGCCTCTCGAAGCGGCGGCCTTCATGCAGTTGATGGACCGTGTGGCGAATACCAGCTTCTTCATGCCGGCCGGTCTCGTGGTGAGCGGCCAGCTGGTCGAAGTGAGTGGTGGCGGGAGTCCACTGCTGTGGCAGCACCTGTTCTGGTTCCTGGCCCATCCGGAGGTGTATGTACTGATCCTCCCGGCGCTCGGGATCGTCGCCGAGGTGATTGCAAACAACACCAGGAAGCCCTTGTGGGGCTACAAGTCGATGGTCTACTCGGTGCTTTTCCTGGCCTTTATGTCGTTCATTGTATGGGCGCACCATATGTTCTTGACCGGCATGGGAACGGTGATGTCGGCCTTCTTTCAGACGACCACAATGATCATCTCGATTCCCTCCGTGGTCATCATCACCGCACTCTTGTTGTCGCTCTGGGGCGGGTCGATTCGATTCAACACGCCGATGCTCTTTGCGCTGGCGTTTCTGCCGATGTTCGGCATCGGAGGTCTGACCGGACTGCCGCTCGGACTGGCAGCCGCCGACATCCACCTTCACGACACCTACTACGTGATCGGACACTTCCACTACGTGGTGGCGCCGGGGACGATCTTCGCCCTGTTTGCCGGGATCTATTACTGGTACCCGAAAGCCACCGGCCGAAAGATGTCCGAGTTCCTGGGTAAGCTTCATTTCTGGCCCAGCCTGCTGTTCATGAACGGGATCTTCCTGCCGATGTTCATCCAAGGTTTGGCGGGCGTGCAGCGGCGCCTTTTCGACGGCGGCGTATCCTACGCGCACGCCGAGCCAGTGCTGTTCCTCAACAAGGTGATGACCCATTCTGCCTGGGGCCTGGCGATTGCCCAGCTTCCCTTCGTCATCAATTTCTTTCTCAGCCTGAAGAGAGGTGAGAAGGTCGGGTCGAACCCCTGGCAGGCGACGACGATCGAGTGGCTGGCCCCCTCGCCGCCGCCGCACGGCAACTTTGCCAACGTGCCAGTGGCCTACCGGACGCCGTACGAGTACAGCGTGCCGGGGCAGGCCAGTGACTACCACCCGCAATTCGAACCAGATCGACGTGTTGCCGGACCGCCGGATCCGGGAGAACCGGAGGCCGCGCCGGCAACGGCGTAGGGCGGCGAGGAGACCGAGATGTCGGAAGCGATTCCATATACCGTCGACATTCGGCCCGACACCGGGCTGAACAACGTAAAGCTGGGCATGTGGTTGTTCCTGGCCTCCGAAGTGATGCTCTTCGGGGCGCTGTTCGCCGGGTACATCCTGCTCAGGGTGGGCAGTGAAGACTGGCCTGCGGGCAACTCGATCCTCAACGTGCCGCTGGCAACGCTCAACACGATCGTGCTGATCACATCGAGCGTAACGATGGTCATGTCGTGGGCTTCGCTGCTGCGCAAGAGCTTCGATAAGTACCGCTTGTACATGGGAGCAACGGTGCTTCTCGTGGTCGTCTTCCTGGTCATCAAGACGATCGAGTACTCCGCGAAGTTCGATCATCATTTGTACCCGAGCACGAGTACGTTTCTCGCCATCTACTTCACGCTCACTGCTCTGCACGGACTCCATGTCATCGGCGGCATGGCGGTCAACGCCTATCTGTGGGGTCCCGGTGCAAAGATGTGGCGATCGGCTCCGGAGCAGTTCACAAACCGGGTCGAAGCTGCGGGTTTGTTCTGGCATTTCGTCGACTTGGTCTGGATCTTTCTGTTTCCGGTGCTCTATCTTCTGTAGGAGAAGGGATGACGACTCACGACACGGCCGAGATCGACAAGCACGTTCGCACCTACATTCTGGTGTTCGTGGGACTCATGGCGTTGACCCTCGTCACCGTCGCGGTGTCTTACCTCGACCTGTCCATCGCTGCCGGCGTGGGATTAGCGTTGTTGATCGCGGCCGTCAAGGGGTCGTTGGTGGCGTGCTTTTTCATGCACTTGATCAATGAGCGCAAGCTCATACTGGCAGTCCTGTTGTTCACCGTGCTGTTTTTTCTGGCAGTGCTATTGCTGCCCGTTCTGACGCAGTCGAATGCGGTGGAGATCTGATGTCGCTGAAGGCTTTTCACGTCGTCTTCATTACCCTGTCGACGCTGTTGGCAGTCGGCTTTGGGTTTTGGTCGCTGCACGACCATCAGATGCACGGCGGTGGGGCTGGCGCTATGACGCTTGCCGTCTTGAGTTTCGCCGTGGCAGTTGGACTGGTGATCTACGGGATCTGGTTCTTGAAGAAGCTCAAAGAGGTGAGTTTCAAATGAGGCGAATCGCAGGAATCGGACTCCTTGCCTTGCTCGCACTGGCGGAGCAAGCACACGCGTGCGCGGTGTGCTGGGGGGGCGCGTCTGATTCTTCGATGATCGATGGCGCCAAGATGTCGATTCTGTTCATGGCCGTCCTGATCTACACGGTGCTCGGCGGCTTCATCGCCGGATTCGTGGTCATCGGGCGGCGTGCACGAAGCGTGGCCGCTGCTGGCGCGGCGGGGCACACCGAGGAGGAGCACAACAACCCATGCTGAAGCTTTTTCTTCCCGAGGTTGCCTCGGCGCACGCCGAGCAGATCGATCAGCTGATGGGGTGGATGCACTGGCTGATGCTCGTCCTCTTCATCGGCTGGTCGCTGCTCTTTGCCTACGTTCTGATCCGGTTTCGGAGGCGGCGGAACCCGACCGCGGACTATCGAGGATTGCAGAGTCACGCTTCGAACTGGGTCGAGGGCGCTGTCGCCGTGGCGGAGGTGATCCTCCTGGCTGCTTTCTCGATTCCGCTGTATTCGGCGCGTGTCGATGATCTGCCGTCGAAGGACGAGGCGCTCGAAGTGCGGATCGTGGCTGAGCAGTTCGCCTGGAACATCCACTACCCGGGAGCGGACGGTGTGTTCGGTCGCACCGACCCGAGTCTTGTCGATGCCGAGACCAACCCTCTCGGCCGGGATGGGAGTGATCCCGCCGGCGACGACGACGTGACAACGGTCAACCAGCTTCATCTCGAAGTCGACCGTCCGGTGCTCATTCATCTGTCGACAAAAGACGTGATCCACAGCTTCAATATTCCCGAGATGCGGGTCAAGCAGGACGCGGTACCGGGCATGAACATCCCGGTGTGGTTCGTTCCGACCAAGACCAGTGCGGATCTCACCGCCGGCCGTCAAGGCGAGCGATCGGGCGGCTTCGAGATTGCGTGCACGCAGCTGTGCGGCATGGGGCACTACAGGATGCGGGGATTCGTCACAGTCCATTCGACTGACGATTTCAAGGCCTGGATGGCGGAGCAGGAGGAGGCGCTGTCGACGTCCGAAGAAGACGACTTCTGGGGCTAGCGCACGGCCGGGAATGTATGAATCTGCGGTGCTTTGCTCCCTGTGGCCTCCTCGACGTACGCCCGCGTCGGCCTCGGTCGCGGGCCTTGCATCTTCATGGATTCACGACCGCGCGCGACGTGCGCTCGTGACCAGGCCGATTTCGCTCGAGCACTGATACTCTGAGAATTCCGATGGCGACACCTGTAGTCGATATCGATCCGCTGGTCGGCAGGCCAGCCCTCATCGAGGGGTCGCCCGACTACCACGCGATCACCGAGGCCGTGGCGCGGCCGGTCGAGTGGAAGCCGCCGACGGGCTGGTACATCGTACTGGCGACCTCGCTGTCGATGCTGGGAGTCTTCGGCCTGAGCATCGCCTGGCTCTTGTGGGAAGGCGTCGGGATCTGGGGCAACAACCAGCCGGTCGGCTGGGGTTGGCCCATCGTCAATTTCGTCTTCTGGGTTGGCATTGGCCACGCTGGGACGCTCATCTCGGCGGTACTCTTTCTATTCCGGCAGCGCTGGCGCACTTCGATCAACCGTGCCGCCGAGGCGATGACCCTGTTCGCGGTTGCGTGCGCGCTGACCTTCCCCGGCATTCATGTCGGGAGGCCGTGGCTCGCGTACTGGATGATGCCGATGCCGAACCAGATGGACATGTGGCCGCAGTTCAGAAGCCCCTTGATGTGGGACGTGTTCGCGGTCTCCATCTACGGCCTGGTGTCGTTCATCTTCTGGTACGTCGGACTGATTCCGGATCTCGGCACTATGCGCGACCGGGCGAAGACGAGAATCCGCAAGGTCCTCTACGGTTTCTTCGCCATGGGTTGGCGGGGCTCGATGCGTCAATGGCTCCACTACGAACGGGCTTACTTGTTGCTTGCCGGGCTGGCCACGCCGCTGGTTCTCTCGGTCCACTCGGTGGTGTCGTTCGACTTTGCGGTGTCGCAGCTTCCCGGCTGGCACACGACGATCTTCCCGCCGTATTTCGTCGCCGGAGCGATCTTCTCAGGCATCGCCATGGTCATCACCCTGATGGTGATCTCCCGGGTCGTGTTCAAGCTCGAGCACATCATCAATTTGCTGCACTTCGATCGCATGGCCAAGCTCCTCCTGCTGACCGGCACGATCGTCGGCTCGGCCTACGCCATGGAGCTGTTCATCGCCTGGTACAGCGGCAACGAATACGAGTCGTTTGCCTTTGCCAACCGGGCGTTGGGTCCCTACGCCTGGGCCTACTGGATCATGGTGTCGTGCAATGTCCTGACGCCGCAGCTATTCTGGTTCAAGAAGGCGAGGACTCACTTGGGCCTCCTGTTCGTGACCTCGATACTCATCAATGTCGGCATGTGGTTCGAGCGCTTCGTCATCGTCGTGACGTCTCTTCATCGCGATTTTCTTCCTTCCAGCTGGGGTTACTTTAGACCGACGTTGTGGGACATCTCGACCTTCGTCGGCAGCTTCGGACTGTTCTTCACGCTTTTCTGTCTTTTCGTCCGTTTCGTCCCGATGGTCGCCATGGCCGAGGTCAAGATGGTGCTGCCGACGCCTGGCAGAGACAAGCACTGAGTTGGAGATGGCGAAAAATGGCTAGCGCATCGTCCAGCAACACAGTGTTCGGGATACTCGCTCGATTCGAGACACCCGGTGAACTCGTGGCCGGAAGTCGGCGCGTACGGCAAGAGGGTTACGCGAAGTGGGATGCTCACTGTCCGTTTCCAGTGCACGGCCTGGAGACGGCGATGGGCCTCGAGCGCTCCTGGGTGCCGTGGTTCTCGTTTCTCTTTGCGATG
>JAOTUP010000058.1 GCA_029863825.1 Acidobacteriota bacterium
CGCCGGCGACGAACCGAACGATGCTGCGGCTCTTGGAAGCGGTTGTCGAGGAGGGGACCGGCATGCGGGCCGCGGTCCCGGGCTACCGCGTGGCGGGGAAGACCGGCACCGCTCAGAAGGTGGTCGGCGCGGGCTATGCGGCGAATCTCTACGTCGCCAGTTTCGGCGGATTTGCGCCGTCCCGGCGACCCCGCATTGTCGGGGTCGTGGCCATCGACGAACCGCGAGGTCAGTACCACGGGGGCGACGTTGCGGCACCGGTGTTCTCGGCGATTCTCCGCCGCGTGTTGCCTCTGATGGATGTGGCGCCGGAAGACTGGGGGGACTCGGAGGCTCGGCCGGCGGACGTCGGCGTCTTCGCCGCGGTCACTGAACAGAATCGAGCGTTGAATCCCGCCGCCGCCGAGGGCGACGCACCCGAGGTGCTTGAGGGCTCGTTACCGAGCTTCTCAGGCTTGTCATTGCGTGAGGCGTTGCAGCTTGCCGGAGGATTGGGTATCGAGGTGAAGTCGCGTGGAAGCGGATTCGTTCGCGAACAGACGCCACCGGCCGGCGTGCGCCTCGAAACGACCGCGACCGTTTTGCTGCAGCTGGAGGCGAGACGAAGTGGATGAGGGTTTCTGAGTTGATCCGCGGCACTCCCATCATGCCTACCGAGTCCGACTTCGAGGTGTCGGGGTTGACGCATGATTCACGCCGCGTCGTGCCGGGTGATCTGTTTGTCGCCATTGAAGGTGAGAACTTCGATGGTCGCGATTTTGCCAGAGATGCCTGCCGCGGAGGCGCAGTCGGAGTCGTCGGTCGCGGACCTGTCCCGGCCGGCATCAGTGCGCCATGGCTTTCAGTGGATGATCCCAGAGCGTGGCTCGGACCGCTCGCGGCTCGCATCTTCGGGCATCCGGATCGGCAATTGACTACCGTCGGAGTCACCGGCACCAACGGCAAGACAACGGTCATCAGTCTCCTGAGATCGATGCTCGAGGCTGCTGGGCGACCGTGCGCGGCGGTGGGAACGCTCGGTTACCAGTTCAAAGAAGAGCTCTCCGCAGGAGAGCGCACGACGCCGGAAGCCAGTGACCTTGTCGCCTTGCTGCGGCGGGCTGTCGATGCAGGGGCGTCCGCAGCGGTCATGGAAGTGTCGTCGCATGCCCTCGAGTTGCAGCGCGTGAATGGCCTCGCATTCGATGTGGCTCTCTTTACGAATCTAAGCCGCGATCACCTCGATTTCCATCGCGATCTCGAATCGTACTTTCGCGCCAAGGAAAAGTTGTTCCGTCAGCTCAAGAGTGACGGGCACGCGGTAGTCAATGTCGATGACGAGTTTGGCCGGCGGTTGGCGGGAATGCCCGAGGGGGTGCTCACCTTCGGTTCCGCTGGCGATGTGCGAGTGGTGGAGGCCGATCTCGATGAAAAGGGCATTGCCACTGTGATTGCCTCGCCGCGGGGCGAAATCCAGCTGCGTTCTCCTCTGCTCGGGCGATTCAATCTCGACAACCTGCTAGCAGCGGTCGCGGCGGGTGAAGCCCTGCGACTGCCGCACCAAGCAATGCGTGAAGGTGTTGCCGAATGCCTCCCGGTGGCCGGCCGAATGGAGCCGGTCGGGGGAAGTCAGCCTTTTCCCGTGTTCGTCGACTATGCGCATACGGATCGGGCTCTGGCAGCGGCGCTGACCTCGCTTCGTGAGTTTTCCGGTCGACGCATCATGGTCGTCTTCGGCTGTGGCGGCGACAGGGACGCAGGGAAACGCCGGCTTATGGGTCGCGTCGCGGGAGATCTGGCAGATCTGGCAATAGCCAGCAGCGACAATCCGCGGAAGGAAGATCCACGGCAGATCTTGAGAGAGATCGAGGTGGGATTGCAGGAGAGCCGGGCGGCGACGTACGAGATCGTCGAGGACCGACGTGCGGCGATTCGCCGGGCGATAGCCCTGGCCGACGAAGAGTGGGCGGTACTCGTGGCCGGCAAGGGGCACGAGGACGTCCAGATTCTCAGAGAGCGGCGAGTGCGGTTCTCGGATCGCAGGGAGATCGAGCTGGCGTTGGAGGAGAGGTTTGGCCGCCGGGACGTTGGGTGAAGCGATGCGTGTGATGCACGGGCAACTCCTCGCCGGAGACTCACAGGCCCCATGGTCGGGAGCGGCGATCGACTCGCGTCAGGTCGGCGGCGGCGAGCTCTTCTTTGCACTGGCCGGCGAGCAGACGGACGGCCATCACTTCGTTGGAGACGCCTTGTCCCGCGGTGCGTCTGCAGCCGTCGTCCAGCGACCGGTCGAGAGGCCTCCATCGGGCGGCCTGATTCGAATTGCCGACGTCCAGTCCGGTCTGCATGCACTGACACGGCACGTTCGCCGGCGGGTGCCCGAGCACCTCGTCGCAGTTACCGGGTCGGTAGGCAAGACGACGACAAAGGAGCTGCTCGCGGCGATGCTCGAAAGACGGTTTCGCGTCGCACGCAGTCCCGGCAATCTCAATAATCTGTTGGGCTTTCCCTTGTCACTGCTTTCCGTGCAAGAGGCGACGCAGTGGATGGTCGCCGAGATGGGGATGTCGACTCCCGGGGAGCTGTCGCAGTTGAGCCGTTTGAGCCGCCCCGATGCAGTGGTTTTCACGAATGTGCGGGCAGTCCATTTGGAGAACTTTGGCAGCGTCCGCGAGATTGCCGACGCCAAAGGCGAGTTGCTCGACGGCATCAGTGCGAACGGGCTCGTCATTGCCAATGCCGATGACCCGGAAGTCATGCGTCTCGCCACTCGCCATACCGGCCGCGTCGTGTCGTTCGGAATCTCCCGTAACGCCGACCACCGAGCGCGCGACATCGTGGCCCATCCACAAGGCGGAAGCCGCTTCGTCTGGAGCTGGAGCGAAGGGTCCCGGACGGTTCGGCTGCCTCTTCTCGGGGCGCACAATGTGGCCAATTTCCTCGCCGCTGCCGCCTGCGCCTCCGCATTGGGAGTCGATCATGAGGAGATTGAAGCGGTGGCTGCGAAAGCGGTGGCAGCGCCAGGTCGCGGACAACTTCACGAGGTTGCCGGTGCGGTGATCATCGATGATTCCTACAACTCGAATCCGACGGCGCTGGAAGCGGCCCTTGAGAGCGCCAGAGCGCTTCAGGGCGATCGGCACTGGGCGGTTCTCGGGGACATGCTCGAGCTGGGGGAAGAGAGTAGGAGCTTCCACCGGCGACTCGGCGCCGCCGCCGCCCAACATGGTTTTTCGCCGATCATCGCAGTTGGCGAAGCGGCGCGGGACTTGGCGGATGCGGCCCGGGAGCACGGCGTGGAAGTGGTCTGGTTCGCGTCCGCCGCCGCCGCCTCCACGGCGCTGCCGTCGCACCCACGAGCCGGTGATGTGATTCTGGTGAAAGGCTCGCGCGGTGTCGGTCTGGAAGTGGTTGTGCGTCGACTGTTGGCCGCAGGGCGGAGCGCCTGATGCTGTACCACCTTCTGTATCCACTGCACGAGCAGTTCGCGGTATTCAACGTGTTCCGGTACATCACGTTCCGCGCTGCCGGCGCGGTGGTCACCGCTGTCTTTCTATCGCTCGTCCTGGGACCGTGGTTCGTGCGGTCGTTGCGGCGTCTGTCGATCGGCCAGAACATCCGCGACGTCGGTCCCGAGAGCCACCAGGTAAAGGCCGGGACACCGACGATGGGCGGTTTGCTCATATTGCTCTCGCTGTTGCTGCCGACGCTCCTGTGGGCCAACCTCACCAACCCGTTGATCTGGCTGGCGATGCTGCTGACCTTGGCTTTCGGAGCTATCGGCTTTGCCGACGACTGGCTCAAGATCCGCCGGCGTCGGAATCTGGGACTGACAGCGAGGACGAAGTTCCTGCTTCAGGCGCTGGTGGCTGCTGCTGCTGCGTCTGCCGTTCTCGGCCTGCCGGAGATCCACGGGCTCGAGCCGACCGTCGCCTTGCCGTTCTTCAAGCGGGCGATTTTCAACATCGGGTGGTTGTACGTCCCGTTCGTCGTCGTTGTCCTGGTTGGATCCTCGAACGCGGTCAACCTCACAGACGGCCTTGACGGCCTGGCCATCGGCGCCACCATCATCGCCGCCGCCACCTACGGCATCTTCACCTACATCGCCGGTAACGCGGTGGTCGCAGGGTACCTGCAAGTGCCTTTCGTGCGAGGTGTCGGCGAGGTGGCGATCTTCTGCAGTGCGCTTGTCGGTGCGAGTCTGGGATTCCTCTGGTTCAATGCGCATCCGGCGGAGGTCTTCATGGGCGACGTGGGCTCGCTGGCTATCGGCGGTGCCATCGGGACCGTTGCCGTGCTGTCGAAACAGGAAATTGTGCTGCTCCTGGTCGGCGGTCTGTTCGTGCTCGAAGCCATGTCGGTGATCATCCAGGTCACGTCTTTCAAGTTGACGGGACGACGCGTCTTCCGCATGGCTCCGCTGCACCATCATTTCGAACTCGCCGGCTGGTCCGAGCCCAAGATTATCGTCAGGTTCTGGATCATGGCCATTCTCTGCTCTTTGCTCAGTCTTTCGACCCTGAAACTGCGATGAACGTGCCCTGGACAGCTCACGAGTGGAAGAAAGTCCTGGTGTACGGCCTGGGCAGCTCAGGCCGGTCGGCGGTGCGGCTGCTGGGTGAGCACGGAGTGCGCGTCGTGGCGGTGGATCGGCGCCCGGCGGCTGAGCTGAACCTCGGCGAGCTGTCAACGCGCCCCGGTGTCGATCTGCTCCTGGGCAGCGAGCCGACGGGCCTTCCCCAGAATGTGGATGGTGTCGTCGTCAGCCCGGGGGTACCTCAGGATCGCCCTCTCCTGAATGCGGCGAGAGCGCAGGGTTTGGTGGTCATAAGCGAGGTTGAGCTGGCGTCGATTTTCGTCAATGGACCGATTGTCGGAATCACTGGATCGAACGGCAAGAGCACGACCACGGCACTGACGGGGGCACTGCTCGAGTCCGCTGGCTTCGATGTCGAGGTGTGCGGCAATATCGGCGTTCCCCTGAGCTCCAGGCTTACGGGTCCCGAAGGCCGAGTATTTGTCGTCGAGCTGTCGAGCTTTCAGCTGGAATCGATCGCGACGTTGCACCCGAGGGTCGCTGCACTCCTCAATATCACGCCCGATCATCTCGATCGTCATGGGGGGTTTCGGCGCTATCTAGAGGCAAAGACCGCTATTTTTGGCAGCCAGACAGGCGACGATTTCGCAGTGCTCAACGCCGATGATCCGATTGTCAGAGATGTCGGGACTGCAGCACGGCGACGCTATTTTTCGCGTCTCAGCACGCCTCAGGAAGGATGCTATCTGGAGGGAGAGGCCGTCTTCCAGGTCGAGCCGAACGGTACGCGCACGCGATTGTTCGAGCGTCGCGATCTGCGCTTGCTGGGAGCGCATAACGTCGAGAATGCGATGGCCGCAGCGTTGATAGCTCTCTCTGTCGGCGCTGCGAGCGAGACCTTCGCACACGCACTGTCAGTGTTCGAGGGGCTACCTCATCGCATGCAGGTCGTGGCGCGAGTCGACGGAGTCATCTGGCTAGATGACTCGAAGGGTACAAACGTCGGAGCGACGCTCAAGTCCCTGGCGGATCTGCGCAATCGGTCCGTGCATCTCATTGTCGGTGGTCGCAACAAGGGTGCCGACCTCTCGCTTCTCGCTGAGGAGGTCGAACGTACCGCCAAGCGTGTGTACCTGATCGGCGAGGCAGCCTCGGAGCTCGCGCACGCACTGCCACCGAGTGTCGCGCAGCATCGAAGCGGCGATTTGGAGAGCGCAGTGCGTGCTGCCGCCGAGGGGACTTGCAGCGGCGACACCGTGCTTCTGTCGCCGGCATGTGCCAGCTTCGATCAGTACGAGAGCTACATCCAGCGGGGCGAGCACTTTCAACGCCTGGTTCTGGAGATGACCGGAGAGCGCGATGGCTAAGAAGTTGGCCTTCGATCGGATCCTCTTCACCGTCGTCATTGTCCTGGTCGGATTCGGATTGACGATGGTCTACTCGGCCAGCGTCATGGTCGGAGGCAGGGGAGAGGGAGGCAATGCGCTGATCCTCAAACAGGCTCTTGCGGCGGTAATCGGTCTCGCGGCGATGTGGCTGGCGATGCACACCGACTATCGTTGGTTGCGCCGCAAGGTCATCGTGTGGTCCATGGTGGGAGGAGTCGCCGTGCTGCTCTTGCTGGCCCTGTTGTCGCCGGAGCTCAACAACACCCGGCGGTGGCTCTTCGTCGGCGGATTCTCATTTCAACCGTCGGAGTTGGCGAAGTTCGTCGTCGTCGTCTTTCTCGCCTACCAGATGACGAAGTACGAAGAATCGGATAGAGCATCGCGCTACCTGGTGCCGGCCGTCATGACGGTGGGCTTCCTCGTGATTCTCGTACTCTTGGGAAGGGATCTTGGCAGCGCACTGATGCTGGCCGCCATCGCCGGATTGCTTCTCGTTCTTGCCGGGATACCGTTTCTGCCACTGCTCACCGGCGCTCTGCTCACCGCGCCCGTGGTCATCGCGGCCGTAGTCATGGTGCCGTATCGACGACAGCGGTTTCTCGCCTTCCTGGATCCGGAGAAGGATCCGCTCGGAGCGGGGTTTCAGGCGCTTCAAAGTCTCATCGCGCTCGGTTCCGGAGGCTGGATTGGCGTTGGTCTCGGGCAGAGTGTGCAAAAGCTCCGCTTTCTTCCCTACCCGCATTCGGATTTTGTCTTCGCCATAGTCGGTGAAGAACTGGGCTTTATCGGTGCCTTGGCCGTGGTTGCCCTCTTCCTGACCCTGCTTTGGCGCGGCGTGCGAGCCGGGCTGCGAGCTCCTGACCCGTTCGGCAAGTACCTCGCCTGGGGTTTGAGCGGAGCGATCACGGTGCAGGCGCTTGTTCATATCAGTGTGGCGACATCCGTCCTGCCAGCGACCGGTATTACATTGCCCTTTATCTCCTATGGTGGCTCATCGCTCGTCGTCACCTTGGTGACATGTGGACTTCTACTCAATGTGTCCCAGCATGGATGATGAGATGCGCCAGAACCAGAGCGTGGGCATTCGAGTGCTGCTGGCGGGAGGCGGGACCGGCGGTCACGTCTTTCCCGCCCTCGCCGTGGCCGACGAACTCCGGTCACGGGGGTGCTTCGTGAGCTGGCTGGGCCGCTCGGACGGTATGGAGCGTAACCTGGTCGTCGGCCGCGGTATCGACTTCCATGTGATAAGAGCGCGGCCCTGGCTGGGCCGCGGCGCTGGCCAACGGGCGGGTGCGCTCGTGACGTTGGGACGTTCGGCACTGCAGGCGCGACGATTGATCCGGCGCTCGGGAGTGGCGGTGACGGTCGGTACCGGGGGCTATGTCTCAGCTCCGGCGATCGTTGGCAGCTATCTAGCGCGACTCCCGGTGCTCCTGCTCGAGCCGAACGCCCGCGCGGGCACCGCCAACAGGTGGCTCTCCCGTTTGAGCGCGGTGGCATGTACGAGCTATGAAGAGACCGGCCAGGAGCTGGCCTGCCGCAGCGTCTGCACCGGTGTCCCCGTACGACCGGAATTCTTCTGCACCGGTGAGCTCTCGGAGGGTGAGCTGTCGCTGTTGGTCGTTGGGGGAAGTCAGGGCGCTCTGCAGATCAATCGCCTGCTGCCACCGGTGGTCGAGGGATTAGCGCAGAAACTGCCAGAGTTGCGAGTCGTCCACCAAGTCGGCGGCGCCCATCTGGCGGCTGTGGAGCAGGAGTATGCGCGTCATCGAATCGGCGATGTCCGACTCGAACTCGTACCGTTCATCGACGATATGGCAACAGCGATGAAAAACGCTCACGTGGTCGTGTCGCGCGCCGGGGCCTTGACCCTGGCCGAGGTTGCAGCCGCCGGCAGGCCGGCGATTTTGATACCGCTGGCGGCGGCCGGTGGTCATCAGGCAGCGAACGCGGAACGTCTGAAGACCGCGGGAGCCGCCGAGGTGGTAGAGCCGCCGGCGACGGTGGAACGCCTTGAGGAGCTGCTGGCCGCCCTGTTGAGCGACCGGCCCCGGCAATTGAGAATGGCGAGCGCTGCCAGACATACGGCGCGGGCCGACGCCGCTGAGCGAATCGCCGATCTCGTCACAGAGCTGGGAGGGGCGGAGTGATGTTCCGGCGCTTTGCACACCTCTCCTCCGTTCACCTGATTGGAGTCGGTGGAGCCGGAATGAGCGGAATTGCGGAGGTTCTGTCCGACTATGAGCTGGCCGTGAGCGGGTGCGACACGCAGGACAGCGAGACTATTGCGCGCCTGAGAAGTCTGGGCGTGGATGTGACGATCGGCCATTCGCCCGAGCATCTGGCCGGCGTCGACGTGGTCGTCAAATCGTCGGCGATCGACAGTCGTAACGAAGAGCTCCTGGCGGCGCGCAAGCGGGGCATCGCAGTCGTACCGCGAGCCGAGATGCTGGCCGAGTTGATGCGACTGAAGTACGGTATCGCGGTAGCCGGGACGCACGGAAAGACGACGACGACGTCGCTTGTCGGAACGGTGCTGACGGAAGCGGGTCTGGACCCGACTGTCATCGTGGGC
>JAOTUP010000059.1 GCA_029863825.1 Acidobacteriota bacterium
TCGCTGCGATCAGATGGTTGCGCGTCGAGTCGGTCGGTCGGTGCAGTGCGAGAAGAAGCGGGGCGAGCGGTGCAACGGGCTTGAAGGCCAGCCCGATACCGAGAGCGACACCGGCGAGAAGCGGCCGCCGTCGCCAGGAGAAAAGACCGACCAGCACCAGTCCGGCCGCGATGCCGGCCGCATTGCCGAGGGCAGTGGCGATCTCGACAGCCGGCGCCAGCGTGATGTACGCGGCTCCTGCCGCCAGCCTCATCCACCAGGGACACGAGATCGCCAGCAACGAGAGCCAGACCGCGAGCGTCAAGCCGGCGAGTGACAGGGCCCGCAGCAGCTGCAGCGCGCCGATCTCTCCCAGGCGAGCCGAGGCCGCAAGGACGAATGTGGCGATGGGCGGTGGGTAGAAGTAGCCGGGTTCGTCGTAGGGTGACTCGCCCAATCCCAGGTGCTGCGCGGCACGAAGGTACACCTGCTCGTCAGGCAGCACCGTCGGGGTGCGGACGATTCCACTCCAGCGCCACAGCGCAACGGCTATCAGGACCAGCACCAGGGCAAGTTGAGTCTTTTTCGCCGCCATTACTTTTGTTCCAACGCTCGACGAGTCGTCAGTCGATTTGGCCAAGGATCGATGACCGACCTTACTCGATCGGACGGCGTCGGGGAAATCGCTCGGTGAAGTGAATGCGTCAGCCGTGCCGGGATTTGTGCCGCTGGTGGACGTGGTCCTCTGAGCGGCCTGAACTTCCTCTGAGCCTGCTAGAATGAGCGCCGCGGGGAAGGCGGCGGGCGCCGAGGCATTGCTCCGGACGCGATCCGACTTCATGCAGGCTGCACCGTGTGAGCGCTACCCGTACCTGACAAGTGAGCATGAGAGTCGCGCGTGGAAGTTCTACAGATCGATCCGCAACCTGAAGCAGCATTGGCAGTTCCGGCAGTAGAGCCGGAGCAGGCGCGGCTGTTGCCGCGAGTGCTCGGCCAGCTTGGCGATCCACGGCGTGGCTCGACGCTGCTCTGCGTCGCCGGTCTACACGGCAACGAGCCCTCCGGCCTTTTAGGTGTTCAGGCCGTGCTCGAGGCCCTGGCGAGCGAGGACGACGCTCTCAAGGGGTGTCTTGTCGGGCTGAGCGGCAATCGGCAGGCGCTGGCCGAAGGACGGCGGTTCATCGACCGGGATCTCAATCGAGTGTGGCGCAAAGAAGAGATCGAACGTGTCCGGAATAGCGGCGGCTCTTTCGCGGTGTCCGAGGACGGTGAACTGGCTGACCTCGAACGCGAGGTCCGCCGGGTTCTCGAGGCGGCTCAGGGTCGCGTCTTCCTTCTCGACCTTCATTCGACGTCGGCGCCGGGACCTGCCTTTGTCGTCTTCGAGGATACGCTACCCAATCGAGAGTTCGCGCTCGCGTTTCCGGTAACCCTTGTGCTGGGTATCGAGGAGGAGCTTGAAGGCACTCTGTCAGCGTATTCAGCCGAGTTGGGCATGACGACCGTCGGATTCGAGGCCGGACAGCATGACGATCCGGCGTCCGTGCAGGGCGCCGCGGCGGCGGTGTGGATCGCACTGGCAGCGGCTGGCGTCGTTTCATCGGGGCGACCCGAGGTCAGAGCCGCGAGGAGACGGCTCAAGAGTGAGCGGCGTGATGCACCCCATGTCGTCGAGGTGCGGCACCGTCATGCGGTGGCACCGGCCGGAGGGTTTCGCATGCTGCCGGATTTCGTCAGCTTTCAGCCTGTCGAGGAGGGCGAGCTACTGGCGAAGAATTCGAGCGGCCCTATTCATGCTCCCGGGTCGGGTCGGATTCTGATGCCGCTCTATCAGGAACAAGGCGAGGACGGGTTCTTTATCGTTCGGTCAGTTCGGCCGCTGTGGCTCGGGCTGTCGGCGGCAGTGCGTCGTCTGCGCCTGGAGAGGATCGTCCACTGGCTGCCCGGGGTTCGTCGCGACCCGGGGGCTGCCGGCACGACCTTCGATGTCGACACGCACGTCGCACGCTGGTACACCCTGCAGCTCTTTCATCTCCTCGGCTTTCGTCGCACTGCATACGACGAGCGCTGGCTGCGGATGCGGCGCCGACGGCACGATCGCTGAGATTTGAACGAGGCCAGCGACCGCCGATAGCTAGCCGCAGCCGCTCGTCGAGCCGCAGTTCAGGCACTGGTAGCAGGTGCCGTTGCGGATCATGATCGACCCGCACTCCTGACAGCTCGGGGCGTCCTGCTGCAGACGAAAAGCCTGGAGGCCGGGCCCGATTGCATCAGCAGGAAAGATCGACAGGCCATCCGTCGGCATCACCTCGTCGCTGCCCTCTCGCAGGACGATTCCCACCGTTCGCTGATCCTCCGGACTCAGAAACTTCGAGGCCAGCCAGCGGAAGATGTAGTCCATCACCGACTTGGCGATTGGTATCTGCGGATTGTTGGTGAAGCCGGAGGGCTCGAATCGAGTGTGACTGAATTTCGAGACCAGGGTTTTGAGCGGCACGCCGTACTGCAGGGCGATGGAGATGGAGGTGGCAAGGGCGTCCATGAGACCAGAGATCGTCGAGCCTTCCTTTGCCATGACGACAAAGATCTCACCCGGCTGTCCGTTCTCGTAGAGCCCGACCGTGATGTACCCTTCGTGACCGCTGACCGAGAACTTGTGAGTAATCGCCTGGCGCTCGTCTGCGAGCTTCTTGCGCATCGGCTTGCCGGCCTCCGCCTGCGCCGGGCTCTTTTCGTCGTCCGTGGTCGACAGCGGTTGGCTTCGCTTACAGCCATCGCGGTACACGGCGACGGCCTTGAGGCCCATCCGCCAGCCTTGCAGGTACGCTTCCTGAATCTCGTCGGCAGTCGTCTCCTCCGGCATGTTGATGGTCTTGCTGATGGCGCCTGAGATGAAGGGCTGCACTGCCGCCACCATCTTGAGGTGGCCAAGATAGGAGATCGAGCGCTCGCCGTTGGCCGGCGTGAAGGCGCAGTCGAAGACCGGCAGATGCTCGCTGGCCAGGCCCGGCGCGCCTTCGATCGTGCCGTGCTCGTCGATGTGCTCGACAATGGTGTCGATCGCTTCCTGGTCGTAGCCCAGTCGGCGCAGAGCACCGGGCACCGTGCGATTGACGATACGGATCATGCCGCCGCCTACCAGTCGCTTGTACTTGACGAGCGCGATGTCGGGCTCGATGCCGGTGGTGTCACAGTCCATCATGAAGGCGATCGTGCCGGTGGGCGCGATAACCGAGATCTGACTGTTGCGAAGTCCGTCCTCCTTGCCGCGATCGACGACTTCGTTCCACGCCTTTTTGGCGGCCTGCAGCAGCTCGAGCGGCACGTGGGCGGCGTCGATCGAGCGCAGCGCGTCGCGATGCTTGCGCATGACGCGCAACATTGGACGCCGGTTCTTCTCATAGCCCGGGAACGGGCCTTGGGTGCCGGCGATTCGCGCCGACTGGACGTAGGCTGCCCCCGACATCAGCGCCGTGATCGCGGCGGCGTAGTCGCGCCCGGCGTCCGAGTCGTAGGGCAGTCCGCGAGCCATCAGCAGCGCTCCGAGATTGGCGAAGCCGAGCCCCAGGGGTCGGTAGGCGTGAGAGTTCGCCTCGATCTCCGGTCTCGGATAGCCGGCATTGTCGACGAAGATCTCCTGCGCGGTGATGACGACCTCGCAGGCGTGAGCGAAGCCCTCGGTGTCGAATTTCTCCGCCCGCGGATCATAGAAGCGCATGAGATTCAGCGACGCGAGATTGCACGCCGTGTCGTCGAGGAACATGAACTCGCTGCAGGGATTCGAAGCGCGAATCGGCTCGGTGTTCGAGCACGTGTGCCAATCGTTGATGGTGGTGTCGAACTGCATGCCGGGATCGCCACACACCCAGGTGGAGTCGGCGATCATGCGCATCAGATCGCGCGCCTTCAACGTCTCCATGGGCCGACCGTCGATGACCGCATGAGTCGTCCAGTCATCGTCGCGCTCGACGGCCTCCATGAACTCGTCAGGCACGCGAACCGAGTGGTTGGCGTTTTGAAAAAAGACCGAATCGTATGCGCCGCCGGCGACGTTGAATCCGGCATCGTAGCCGGCGTCGATGAGCGCCCATGCTTTCTTCTCCTCTTCCGCCTTGCAATTGATGAACTCGACGGCGTCCGGATGGTCGATGTCGAGGATGACCATCTTGGCAGCCCGTCGCGTGCGGCCGCCGCTCTTGATGACGCCGGCGAAAGCGTCGAAACCACGCATGAAGGAAACCGGGCCGGAAGCCGTGCCGCCGCCGGAAAGCGTCTCTTTCGAAGAGCGCAGGCTCGACAGATTGCTGCCAGTACCCGAGCCGAACTTGAACAACATGCCCTCGGTCTTGGCGAGATCGAGAATCGCCGGCATCGTGTCATCAACTGAGTTGATAAAGCACGCCGAGCACTGAGGCTTGTCGTCGATGCCGACATTGAACCAGACCGGCGAGTTGAAGCATGCCAGCTGGTGCAGGAGCAGATGGCACAGTTCGTCGCGGAACACCTCCGCATCGGCATCGCTGGCGAAGTAGCCGCCCTTGAGACCCCAGGCGGTGGTCGTTTCGACGACTCGGTCTATCAACTGACGGACGCTGGTCTCGCGCTCTGCGGTTCCCGGCTCGCCCCTGAAGTACTTGTTGACGACGACATTTGTTGCGCGCTGGCTCCAGAACGCCGGTGCCTCGACGCCCTTCTGCTCGAAGATGATCTCGCCGTCGCCGCTGGCGATCGTCGCGTCCCGCACTTCCCATTCGACAGCGTCGTAAGGATGGACTCCCGCCGTCGTGAAGTGGCGGGCGATACGTAGGCCGGCACTCTCGGCCGCTGGCTCCTCTACGGCGACGGTCTTCTTTTCGAGCATCTGTCCTCCGGAGTTTGGGGTCGTGCGAGGCACTCATCATACCGCGTCTGGAGAGCCAATCAGGACGGGCGATTTCGCGGAATTGGTGAGGGCGAAGGCGCTCACGGGCGCTTCGCGAAGGCGTCCGCGGAGGCAATCCTAGGGCAGCGCGGGAGGCGGGATGACGTAGAAGAAGACGGCGAAGAAATGCAGGATGCTGCCTGCAAGCACGAAGGCATGCCACACCGCGTGATGGTAGGGAAGTCGGCGCCACGCATAGAAGCCGACGCCCGCCGTGTACGCGAGGCCTCCGATCAACAGCAGCAGCAATCCGCCAGGCGCGACAGCGTGCAGCATCGGCTTGAAAGCGATGACTGCGAGCCAACCCATGGCCAGATACAGTGCTACTGAAGCCGCGGTCCAGCGCCTCAGCATGGTCACCTTGAAGATGATTCCGAGGACGGCCAGGCCCCAGACGACTCCGAACAGAGTCCATCCCCACGGGCCTCTCAGATTCACCAGCGTAAAAGGCGTGTAGGTGCCGGCGATCAGCAGGAAGATGGCCGAGTGGTCGAGAACTCTCAACACGGCCTTGGTTCGTCTGCCGGTGACCGAGTGATAGAGAGTCGACGTGGAGTAGAGGAGGATAAGAGTGGCGCCGAAGACGCTACAGCTGACGATGTGCCAGGCGTTACCGCGCAGACTGGCGAATGCCGTCAGTACTGCGAGGCCGCCGATCGCCAGCACGATCCCCAAGCCGTGGATCACGCTGTTGGCGATCTCTTCGCCGGGGCTGTAGCGGGGCGCGGATCGTAACGTCACCTGAAAGATTATAGCGCTGTTGCGTCGGAGGCGACGCCGAGATTCTCGTTCACGTCCCAGGCAAACATCTTGAGCTGCTCGCCGCACGTGGCACAGAATTCGTCGACTCCGGCTTGCAGGCGGTCGAGTGCCTTTTGGTCCAGGACCGTGAATACTACGGCGGACGTCTTCGGGAACGCTCGCGATCCGAGCCGTGGGCCGGAAGCACCCATCCCGGCGGCGTGAGAGATCTCGGTGTAGCCTTCGACGCCGCAACGATTCAGGAAGACCTCCAGTTCCTCTCGCTTCGCCTCGTCGATGACGATCATCAGCATTTTCATCACACCATGCTCCTTTGTCGAGCGGCTCTAGTCAGGGATGCCGGCCTTGCGCAGAAGGGACATCATCGGGCACCAATCGGAGAATGCGCTCTGCAGCAGGTTGATCCCGACGAAGGCGGTGAAGACGAGAAAGCCGGGATGGACCCAGTAGCCGAGGGCCACGGAGGCGACGACGAGCGAGCCGGCGATGGCTCTTAGATACTCATTGACAGTCATCTCGAGTCTCCTTCTCTAGCGATTCGCTTAGGTGACCGGCGGCGCCACGGTGTGGATGCCGACGGTCTTGACGTACATGAAGTAGAGGAGCGGAATGACGACGAGAGTCAAAGCGGTCGACACGACGACGCCGGAAATGAGTGCCACCGCAAGTCCCTGGAAGATGGGGTCCAGCAGGATCACGCCGCCACCGACTACGAGCGCCAGGGCGGTGAGGGCGATGGGTCGGAATCTGACCGCTCCCGCCCTGACCACGGCTTCCTCGAGCGGTATGCCGGAAGCCAGTTCGAGATTGATGAAGTCGACCAGCAGAATCGAGTTGCGGACGATGATTCCGGCCAGGGCGATGAAGCCGATCATCGACGTGGCAGTAAAGAAGACGCCGCCGATGGCGTGCGCCGGCAAGATCCCGACCAGGGTCAGCGGAATCGGCGCCATGATGATCAAAGGCGTCACGAAAGAGCGGAACCAGCCGACGACAAGCACGTAGATCAGCACCAGCACGACCGCAAAGGCGATACCCATGTCGCGGAACACTTCGTACGTGATTTGCCACTCACCGTCCCATTTCATGGCGTAACCCGCCGTTCGCTCCGGCAGTTGGGAGGACAGGATGGTGAGCGGTGCGCCCCCTGGATCGGTCAACGCCTCGATGCGCTCCTGCATGTCGAGAATGCCGTAAATCGGTGATTCGTCCGCTCCCGCCACCTCGCCGATAACGTATGAGACGGGCTGCAGGTTCTTGTGGTAGATGAAGCGCTGGCGCTCGACTTCGCGAGCAACGACGAGCTCACTCAGCGGAACCATGCGGCCTTCCCGGGAATGTACCGTCAGGCCGAGGAGGCCGTCGACCCCGGAGCGCTGTGCGCGGTCGAGACGAAGCACCAGCGGCACGGGTTCCCGCGCGTAGTCTTCGCGCAGCAGGCCGACCTCGGCGCCGGCCAGGGCGACGCGCACCGTGCGCACGATCGCCTCGGTCGAGATTCCCAGCCGTGCGGCCTTGTCGCGATCGACCTCGATCTCGAGGCGGGGGCCGCCGTCCTCGATCCACCAGTCCACATCGACGATCCCCGGAGTTTCCTCGAAGATCGTGCGCACCTGTGTCGCCAGCGCGACTCGCTGCTCGAGGTCCGGTCCGTAGATCT
The DNA here is from genome assembly GCA_029863825.1 of Acidobacteriota bacterium. Classification (GTDB taxonomy): domain Bacteria; phylum Acidobacteriota; class Thermoanaerobaculia; order Multivoradales; family JAHEKO01; genus JAOTUP01. The sequence goes on from JAOTUP010000059.1 coordinate 7,323, forward strand.
CGGCCACCATGGTCGAGAGTACAGGTGGTCCCGGCGGGACCTCGGTCACCTTGACGTTGGCGCCGGTGCCTGCGACGACCGGTCGCAGCACCTCGCGGAGCTCCTTGGCGAAAGTATGGCTCGAACGATCGCGGTCATGCTTGGGCAGGAGATTGACTTGCAGATCGGCCACCAGCGGCCCCGAGCGCAAGAAGTAGTGCCGCACGAGGCCGTTGAAGTTGAACGGCGCCGACGTCCCGACGTAGACCTGCACATCGGTCACCTCCCGAAGCCCGCGAACCCTCTCGGCGAGCCGTCGGACGACCCCGGCGGTTTCCTCCAGCGTGCTGCCTTCGGGCATGTCGACAACGACCTGGACTTCGCTCTTGTTGTCGTAGGGCAGCATCTTGACCTTGACGAGTCGTGTCGGCAGCAGCGCGACCGAGGCGAGCAAAAGCAGGGCGACCGTTCCCAAGAGCGCCCATCGCCGCCAGGCGATGGCGAGTAGCGGCCGAAACAGGCGACGGTAATGCGAGATCAGACGAGTCTCGTCTCGCGTTTCGGCATCCGGAGTCGCTGGGCCTTCGGCGATCTCTTCGGCCTTCTTGCGGAAGAGCTTGAGGGTCAGCCACGGTGAGACGACAAACGCCACGATGAGTGAGAAGAGCATGGCGGCCGAGGCGTTGATTGGAATCGGCCGCATGTAGGGACCCATCAGGCCGGACACGAACGCCAGCGGCAGCAGGGCGCCGATGACCGTGAAGGTCGCGAGGATGGTCGGGTTGCCAACCTCGTCGGTGGCATAGACCGTGGCGTGCCGCGGGTTTGTCCATCCGAGTTGGTAGTGGCGATGGATGTTCTCGACCACGACGATGGCGTCGTCGACAAGGATTCCAATGGCGAAGATGAGCGCGAAAAGCGTCACGCGATTGAGCGTGTAGTCGAAGAGATAGGAGGCGGCGAGGGTCAGTGCCAGGGTGGCGGGAACAGCCACCAGCACGACCACGGCTTCGCGACGACCGAGCGCCAGGGCCATGAGCACGACGACGGCCAGTGTCGCGATCCACAGATGCTTGATGAGCTCGGAAGACTTCTCGTCGGCGGTGAAGCCATAGTCGCGAGT